>JAEOST010000773.1 GCA_016840245.1 Candidatus Thorarchaeota archaeon | reverse complement strand
ATCCGTATAGTCATTATATCGGTCTGAACCCATACGGTACCATTATCGTCCTTTTCGTACTCGGGCTCGTGTTCATCCTCTACCTCTGTTGTTTCGGTTGTATCTTCCTCTTCCGTTTCAGTGGTAGGGTCTTCAGGTTCAGTTGTAAAATGCTCGGTTTCAGTGGTAGGGTCTTCAGGATTAGGATTATCTCCTGTAAATTGATTTGCCATCACTCCACCAATGGAAGAGATAAGCAAAGCAAACATAACAAATGTCATAGTCTTAGAAAGTAATGCGTGCTTCTTCATTGAATCACCAAAACAACATTCTCTGGTGTATATATAATGACCATGAAATAGAATACAGAAGCTTGCTTCCTATCTCTGCTCATATGGTTGGTTTTGGGTCATAAGACCACATAACAGTTCAAAATACTTCAGAAGACGAAATAACCAATATCTGATGAGGTGATTGTCTACTTTGCGGCCATCTTCGGATCAAAACGTATCTCTATCTTAGACATGTCCTCGACTTGGACATTTGGCTCCCGCGACTTAATCCTTGCTAAGTATGCACGTGTGTAGAGTCTGGTAGCCTTCATAATATCTGGATGTTATCTGGATAATATATAACTCCAGTAGTCTTCACTGATAGAACTTCAAGGGTTGGCGCCAATGATTCACGGTTTATCCACGGATATTGCGAATAATCGACAACCCCAATTATCTGTGCACTCCCTATTCGGTACTTCGAGTGCACAATGGTCTCACCTTTCAGCTAGATATTGAATTCTAGAAAAGACTAGATGAATCGTTTCATTAACTCACTTGTTAACTCGTCTATATTCTCAGATGTCACTCCATAGTTGTCAAAGGCAACTTGAACCTGTGCAGTCTTTCCAAGATCCTCTAAGTCCCTAAGGGACTGGAATATTCCCATTCTCTTTCCTAGTTGATACAGAAGTTGCTTCTCAACATCCAACTCCAAGAATGAGTCAATTATGGAGATGAGTCTGTCTTTGTCATTTGGAAGTTGACCATCAATTTCTGGGAAGAGGTTGAGGATGTGATCACTGACAATCTGACTATTGATTCCCTCTAGATTTTCTATGAATAACCGAAGTTCATGGACAATCTGAATGTCAGTACACTTTACAAAACGTCCCTCACTCTGCTCCGTGAATAAGGGCACATTATTTGGTATGGCCAGCTGACGAAGTCGGATGAAGTCCGGATCAATCTGATTCAGAGCATCAGCTGTTTCGATTGCATGTTCTTCAGAAAACTTGACTCCACCAAGTCCGGGCATAACATATTCGGATAATTCGATTCCTGCTTCGACTACCTTCAGTCCAGCACGTATGTGAATGTCCTTGGAAGCACCCTTCCTGACCAACTTTAGGACATTGTCTGAGCCTGATTCCATCCCTACATGTATTCTATTCAACCCAGCATTACTTATCGCTCTCATATCCTCATCATTGATTTTAGCAACAGTGCTTGATCTGGCATAGGAGGTTACACGCTCGATTGAAGGGAATCTCTCGCGAAGATGAGTCAGGATTTCGATAATATCGGATGGGGGTATGATGAGACTATCCGCGTCCTGGATGAACACGGATTTCATTCCATGATTGTACCAGAGAACTGCTGACCGATATGCTACTGAATCTATCAAATCGAAACTATTTCGCTCTCCGAAAAACTGCTCCAGTGAACCAGTCGTTTGAAGTATCTCGATATACTTACTGACAAAATCAATGTCTCTCTTTACATGAGATATGGGGCGGGTTGAGAAGGTTGCATTTTTGTAAACTGGACAGAATCCACAGCGATTCCAGTGACAGTTGCGTGTTACTCTGAGAAGCAGGCTATATGCTTCGCTGGGTGGCCTAATTGGTCCTAGTTCATAGCCATAATACGTATTCTCAGAATCTGGTTCTGTTGTCACTGGGTTTCACACTTTCACAGTCAGATTCAGGATTTATCATCTCATCGGTGTAGCTATCGTACAAACAACAAACGTTTTATCACTCATTTTGAGTTTCCCGCCAGTACCACCCACGGAGTGAACTCAGGAATGGTAGAGGCTGAACACAGGCCAGTAGTCATAATCGGTGCAGGAATTGCAGGGATGCGTGCTGCATTGGACCTCGCAGAGATGGGTGCGAAGGTCTACATGGTTGAGAAACTACCCTCTATTGGAGGTCACATGAGTCAGTTGGACAAAACATTTCCAACGCTTGACTGTTCTATGTGCATCCAAGGTCCATGGATGGTAGACTGTTCTCGACATCCTAACATTGAGATTTTGGCATACTCTGAAGTCTTAGATGTGTCAGGAAAACAAGGCGATTTCACAGTCAAGGTGCTCAAGCGTACACGTCGAGTTGATGCTGAGAAATGCACAGGCTGTGGTGACTGTCAGAGAGTCTGTCCAATTGAGATTCCAAATGAATACGATGCAGGCCTCAAGATGCGAAAGGCTGCCTATATTCCATTCCCACAGGCAGTACCCAATATTGCTACTATTGACATTGAGAACTGTATACAGTGTATGGTCTGCGTAAAGACCTGCAAGGCTGAGGCCATCGATTTTGATATTGCAGATGAAACAATCGAGATCAATGCAGGATCCATCATCTTGGCTACAGGTTATGATCTTCTAGATCCTGCAACTGTTCCTGAATATGGTTATGGCAGGCTCCCCAATGTTGTCAGCGCACTTGAATATGAACGGATGGTGTCAGCAAGCGGACCCACTGGGGGAATAGTGATGCGACCCTCTGATGGACGTGAGCCTCACAAGATAGCTTTCCTCCAATGTGTTGGAAGTCGTGATGTAAAACACTGTGCATACTGTTCACGTATCTGCTGCACATATGCAACAAAGGAGGCAATAATCACAAAGGAGCACACTCCCGAGGTACACATTGATATTCTCTATAACGATATGCGTGCCTTCGGGAAAGGGTTCGATGAGTTTCTAGTCCGAGGTGAGACCGAATTCGAGATTAACTACGTCAAGGGTCTCCCAAGTGAGATACATGAAGACGCGGTCACAAGAGACCTACTCGTTCGTCACAGTGATGCAAAGGGACATGCAGTTCTTCAAGACAGATACGATCTCGTTGTCCTCTGTCCAGCCATGGTGCCCAACAAGAATGAGGAACTCTTTGAGAAGCTCGGAGTCAAACCTGACGAATATGGGTTCTTACAAGGGTCTGGGGGAACTCTGAAGAGTGCAGATACTGGCGTACCAGGTGTCCACATGTGTGGTGCATGTGACTCACCAAAAGACATTCCTGACTCAGTCGCCCAGGGCAGTGCAGCAGCAGCATTGGCTGCATTGGATATCACAATTCCTAAAGCACCTGAGGAGGAAATTCTCACAGAGGCTGACCTTGAACTGATGGCTGCTGAACCACGGATTGGTGTCATCATCTGTTCATGTGGAATCAACATTGCTGGCACAGTTGATGTAGCTGAGGTCACCCAGTATGCCTCCACACTACCCAATGTTGTATATTCTGAGAATCTACTCTACTCGTGTTCATCAGACGCTCAGGTTGTCATTAAGGATGCAATCAAGGAGCACAATCTCAACAGAGTTGTAGTAGCCTCTTGTACTC
This sequence comes from Candidatus Thorarchaeota archaeon, assembly GCA_016840245.1. The sequence continues at coordinate 2,735 of JAEOST010000773.1, read as the reverse complement.
CCAGAACTCACGAACCTCTCTTCAGAGCAACAATCGAAGAGGCAGGTTTGAACAAGTACCTATTCGATCTTGCCAATATCCGTGAACACTGCTCATGGGTACATCAGAATGAACCTGACGAGGCTACAGCAAAGGCAATGGACTTAGTGCGGATGTCAGTAGCCAGAACGAAAATACTGGAACCTCAAGTCGAGGCAACAACCGAGGTTGAACCAGCTGCTCTTGTAATCGGAGCTGGGGTCTCTGGAATGGCTAGCGCTGATGTTATTGCCAATAAGGGATTCAAGGTCTATCTAGTGGAGAAGGAAGACAAGGTGGGTGGACTCCTCAATGAGATTCGCACAGTCAACTTTGATTCTACTTCTACTGGTCAAATTGTTTCTGAGTATGAGGAACTTGTCAAGAACAATCCTAACATCGAAGTCATGCTAGATTCAGAGGTTGTTGACGCAAAGGGTTCAATTGGCGACTTTGATGTCACAATTAAGACAGGTAAGCAGAAGACAGAACTCAAGGTTGGCGTTGTCATTGTGGCCACTGGTGCCACATCACTTGAGGAGAAGGGTCTCTATGGACTCAAGAAGCTCCCAGAAGTGATGACAGAACTAGATTTCAACCAGCGACTGGACTCTGGTGAGGGTCTTCAAGATGGAGAGACATTTGCAGTGATCCATTGTGCGGGGTCTCGTGAGGATGAGAGTCTAGAGGGGTCTCGAACATGGTGTTCTGGTATTTGCTGTACCGTTGCATTGGAGCACACCTTGGAACTCCTTGAGAAGTATCCCAATTCTCGTGTTTTCCACTACTATAGAGACCTGAGAGTATTCTACTCCGGAGAAGATCGATATCGTGAAGCTCGTAAGAAAGGTGCGGTGTTCATCAGGTTCGACAAGGACTCACCTCCAAAGGTCAAGAAGGGGAAGGATAAGGCCCTCAAGGTTCAAGTGACGGATCAGATACTTGGCTCCGAACTGATTCTGGATGTGGACCATGTTGTCCTTGCATCAGCCATGATTCCACGGGATTCCAACAAGCAGATCTCAGAGTTATTCAAAGTTCCACTCAACATGTCAGGCTTCTTTATGGAGGCTCATCCCAAACTACGACCAATTGACTTCCAGACTGATGGTATCTATGTAGCTGGAACTGCAACAGCACCCAAGACCATTGCGGAGTCAATTGCACAGGGTCAGGGTGCAGCTGCTCGAGCCCTCACTCCCCTCATCCGTGGTATTCGAAAGGCTGAGGCCATCGTATCAGTGGTTGATCCCGAGGTCTGTGTGGGTTGTGGTACTTGTGAGATTAATTGTGCCTACAATGCCATAGAGGTTGTTCCGGGAGATGGTTCTCACGACTATGCTGTGAGTAATCCCGTACTCTGTCAAGGTTGTGGAAAATGCGGTGCTGGGTGTCCTGCTGGAGCCATCACCATGAAGCACTTCACTGACGACCAGATTCTCTCACAGATTCGAGCCACAATGGTGGACTTGCCACCAACACAGCCACGCATACTGACAATAATGTGCAACTGGTGTACATATGCTGGAGCTGACCAGGCTGGAGTATCCCGTCTACAACAACCCACCACAGTACGTGACATCCGTGTGATGTGTACAGGACGAGTGTCAGTGACTCATATCCTTGAGGCATTCCGCTTAGGTGCTGACTTTGTGTGGGTTTCGGGTTGTCACATAGGTGATTGTCATTATGTTGACGGTAACGTGGCATTTGAGCGAAGGTTTGCCATTGCAAAGAAGATAATCGAGAAAGCTGGTCTTGAGACTGAACGACTGCAGTTCACTCACATCAGTGCTAGTGAAGGCCCAATCTGGGCTGAGAAAGTCAAGGAGTTCAGTGAACTTGCTGCAAAGCTCGGACCTAGTCCGTTGCGACCAAGGGGGCGATAAGATGACAGAGACATGGGGTCAATTCAAATCATTTGAAGGAAAGAAGTTCAAGGCACTCGATCCTGAGTTCACAAAGATGGTTTCGAGCCTCCTTGGAGGACAGGACCTCTCTGCTTGTTTCCAGTGTGCTAAATGCAGTGCTGGTTGTCCAGTAAGTGACAAGGTGAATATTCAGGTCCATGAACTCATGAGGATGCTAGTGTTTGGACTTCCTGCTGCTCTGCTGACTGATATGGTGTGGCTATGCACTACGTGCTATACATGCCAAGAGCGTTGTCCGCAGGACATTGATATCACAGACATCATCTTTGGATTGAAAAACATCGCCTTTGCGAAGGGAATCGCACCATCTGGTTATGTAGCTGCTCGTAAGTCGCTCTATGAAGATGGAAAGCTCTATGCGCCTACAGATTGGGAGCGTGAGGACTTGGAGCTGGATGATGTACCCGAGTTGAATGTTGAGGACACAAAGAAAGTCCTTGACAAATTGAAGCTCATGAAGCTACAGGAGGGCGAGTAGATGACAGAGAGTTACGAAGTCTTCCTCGGATGTGCAATCCCCAATCGTTTCAATAACTATGAGAGCTCAATGCGGCAAGTCGCTGAGGCTCTTGGAATCAAGCTCATTGACTTTGAAGGTGCATCATGCTGTGGTACTGTTGTGCTGAAGTCCATTGATGAGAACAACTGGTTAGGCATGTCTGGTAGAAATATTGCCCTCGCAGAGTCGCGAGGTCATGACATTGTCACCCCCTGTAACGGGTGCTTTGGTTCACTGAAGGATACGGACCATGTTCTCCATGATAGTGAGGAGCACAGGAAGATTGT
>JAEOST010000772.1 GCA_016840245.1 Candidatus Thorarchaeota archaeon | reverse complement strand
TATTTGTAGTAGTGGTAGTATCTATCTTTCTCATAGAGGTCGACAATTGTTCGTGAACCTGCACTCAGGAATGATATCAGTTGGAATATACCAACGAACAAAGTTACTACTATAGTGACAGTTAACATGATTGGATTGTACAGAAGACTGAGTGGGATTGATATCAAGAGAAGTAGCAAAGCCAACCCATACATAGTCATGACCCGTTCTCGTAAGCCCATATCTCTAACCTCACGTTCCGAAGTTCATGAAGGACTTCAGAACGAACATAAGAATACTTCGAAAAGTAGAGTCAGTGTCCCTCATCCAATGCATCCTTAGTTGTTGAAGCCACCTCATCCCAAGTCATGGACTCATCTTTCTCAAACCAGGAAGGATGTTGACCGATGACCTCATCTACATTCAAAACTGTGATCTTGAGTTCAGGAGATTCTGCGACCTCAAGCTGAATGGACTTAGCTGCACGTTCAATAAGCTCATCACTGAGAAGGTTCTCAATGTACTTTACCTTCCGTGCATCAGTCATGAATTCGAATGGATCATCGATGATTTCAAGGACGTCCCATATCTCCTCTAGAAGAAAGAACACAAACCTGCGTTTGTAGAAGGGTGCGGATACCTGTTTCAAAGTAGTCTCAATGATTCCTCGATCCCAGGGATCCAAAGTCCATCTGTCCATGATGTCGTATAGGGTGGTCAAAGTATCACCAGATATTATCGTATCTTCTGGGGATTGATATATGCAACGGAATATGAAATAGATTCAAGGTGTTTATTCATAGCCCATGTCACGAAGGGCTCGAGCTACAATACCCATGTGCAGAATACGATTGCAGTTTGTACACTTGAAGTGATGAGGACCATACCATTCTACGTTTCCACGGAAGTTGATTCTATTCCCACAGCTTGAACATTCAATAATACCATTTGCTGATGGTTGAGTCATCCGCTTGGTCACTGATTCAAACTTGATCTCATAGGAAAAACCAGTCTCATCCTCCGAGATAGGGGGCCATAGTTTTGAGGGAGGTTCATAGGAATCTCTCATAGATAGAACTCCATCACACTTACAATCTGTCAAATCAAAAATAGACTATAAGACCGTGCAATACAGGGTCGATATTTGAAAAGAAAAAAACGATTCCTAAAATACTACACTGAATAGTGAATGAATGGTGCGGGTTATAAGGGGGACATACCACAAAAAGTCGGTGCACCTATTGTATCGGGAGACTCTAGATGTAGAGCCGCATACGGAATCATCCACCACCGCCAACATTGGAATCGTGAGTAATCTCCAGAAGATTGCACACCAGCTCATTGATGACCTCAAGCAGAACACAGACAGTGCTATTCTCAAGATTGAAGCTTTGAAATTCACAGATTCACTAGAAAGTCTCTGGGAAACAGTTCAGTCGGGGAAGGTAAAGGTTGAGTCGATAGCTCTACTGAGGGTCATCAGGAATATTACATGCCGAGATTTACATGACCGAGTAATTGCACCAAGCCTCGATAAGAGTAAGATGGCAAGTGACTTAGGTCTCTTCGTGAATCAACTCAACTTTGTTCTAAAACCCAAATTATCACAATGAAGGATATTTCACAAAACTGATTACACCATCCATAGAGTTCTGACTCGATTACTATGAAGATTACACTTCTAGGTACAGGTTCTTCCATACCAGACCCTACTAGAGTTCAGTCAGGAGTTCTTGTTGAAGATGAAGGTGATAAGATTCTTCTCGATGTGGGTTCAGGTACGCTACACCGTCTAACACAGACAGGAATAGACTTGACTAAGATTTCTGCAATCTTCATGAGTCACTTCCATATTGACCATTGCTCCGATTTCTTGCCACTTGTCCAGAGTCTTTGGCTATCAGGGTATGACAGAACACTCAAGGTGTACGCCCCACCCACAATTAGAGAATGGTCAAGAGGACTCAGAAATGTAGCGTTTCCATATCTTCTACACAAACTGGAGATCGACATACACATAGTACATGAGAATGAAGCCCTTCAACATGGTCCGTTCGCAGTTTCAACATGCCCAACGACTCACGGGTCTATGGACTCAAGAGCATTCAGGATTGAATCAAGTGGCAAAAAATTCACATTCTCGTCAGATACAGCACCTTGTAGAGAGGTAATTGAATTAGCAAGTGGTAGTGATGTGCTTGTACACGAGTGCAACTGGTTGGATGGACATCATCCAGAAGGAGTTCATACAAGTCCAAGTGAGTTAGCAATGGTTGTTGAAAAGTCAAACCCGAAGAAACTAGTTCTGAATCACATGGCACCTGAAGTCGTTCAAAATGCTGACAAGGTAATCGCCTCGGTCTCTCGTCGAACTAAGGCAGAAGTTATTCTTGGCGAAGACCTGATGATACTCTAGACCGTGTAATATTCTACTTTATCTTTATCAGTGCACGATGATGAAGTGGCTTGGAGCAGAAACTTATCATCAATACTTGTACTCCCAGCATTAGTAAACCCAGCGACCTGCTCCGAGCCGTTCATTTTACTATTTTTGAATTTCATACATTCGACGGATATTCGCTGTACCAAAAACACCCATGACTACAAATAGAGGACTTAGAAATGTCAATTGATCTATCTCGGGTAGAATGAGTGGGGTTCCAACCTGCATAATGGTATAACTATTCACGAGGAGTATAATGAAATAAGCAGTTGAATGACCCGCATTGAAATACGCTGCTTTTCTTGCAAAGCCGTAGATCATGTGTTTGAGGATATAGAGGGTCTCTCTATACAGAAGTATCAAGGCAAATAGCATGACTGCGACGAGTCCAGCATAACTGAAAACCATGAGTAGACCATAACCCGCTCCTATGAGAGCAACCATTTCCACGTAGCTGACCATTGGATTGAATGGACGTCTCACGACCGATGATTTTGGATCAGTAGTGCTCTCATTCTCATGACGTACGTCTGAATCATCTGACATGCAAAGCCTCCACCAATACAGAATTGATGTTCATTAATAACTAAGGGCATTCCAGCAAGATTCATTCATGCAAGAATTGGTACAGTAATCCTAAAACGGGCGCCCTTTCCAGCACTCTCATCAAGCATTGTGATATCCCCACCACATGCCCGTAGGATTGTCCTTGTGAGATAGAGACCAAGTCCACGATCTGAGTCAGTCACACCTCTGGTGAATATCTGTGCTCGAACATCATTAGGAATGCCACTGCCACTATCAGAGAAGAGAATAAGAGCATCATC
>JAEOST010000771.1 GCA_016840245.1 Candidatus Thorarchaeota archaeon | reverse complement strand
GATGTGTTCCTAAAAATAGAAAGAGGGATCCACGCCTGATGGTTTGGTCCCTCTTGAACACTTTGTAGTCTATGCCCTCTTCTTTACGAAGAAAACTCCGACTAGGATGATTACAGCTATACCTCCTGCAACCATCGCTATCTCTAGTGGTATCTGTACACCTTCAGTGGTACCTGTGTCAGTACCTGTATCTGTGCTAGTATCAGTTGATGTGGTTGAGTTGGTAGTAGTCGTAATCTCTTCAGGAATGATTGGATCTGCATCGGGGTCTGCTAATGGATATGGATCCTCATTCTCAGCTGCGCCATTGATTGCATAAGGTACATCAACAATCAGATCGGAATTAACATCAGGTGTGACCCAGTCATCATAGTAATTGTGGATGTAGGCGTTATTTTCACCCTCATCACAGACTTGACAGTCACCCCCTGTATTGATGAAAACATTCTGGGTGATTTCCATTGATTCTGCATTTTCAGCGGTCTTCATTCCATACTCAACGGTATCTTCTACATGATTGAATCTGAATATTGAATTCTCTCCCGAGGCTACCGAGATTCCTATATTGTCAGAACCAACTATTGAATTATTGTGAATAAGACCATCTTCACAGCCCACGAACACCATTCCATCTTCTCCACCATCCACCATTGAATTGTTGTATACCTCAATATCATTGGAATCAAGGATGTAGATACTGTCTCCATCTGTATTCGAAAATTCATTATGCATGATATCGACAGATATGGCATCCATTGCAGCAATACCAATACCAGTCACATCATCAACGTAGTTATTTGTAATCTGACATCCAGTTGCGCTGCCTATTACCTGAATTCCGGACCCATCACTCTCAGTCACTGTGTTTCTAGAGATTTCAGAGTCAACCGCAGTCAGAATTCTGACCCCTGAACCTTCGTTTCTTGTCATCGTATTTTCTGAGATTAAGCATCCATTGATGTATCCAACACACTCAATCCCATGGTAGAGGTTGTCATGAACGTAATTATTGGTTATCGTCACGTTTTCGATGTCAATCAACCATAACCCTCGAAACCTACCAAGGATGTCGTTGTTTGCAACATATCCATTTGAAGAATTAGAAATCTCCATTCCGCACCAGACTGTACCGTCGTATGGACCATCTATCTGATTGTCGGTAAACGTCCAGTGGAGGTCAATATTCCGAATCTCCACAGAATGTGTTTGGTCATAGAATGAATAGCCGGTTATTTCGTATGGGGTTTCCTCAGATCCATCCCCAGGCCAAGTTTCAGCAGTAGCCTGAGCTATCATCTCAGCATTCCCATCAAGCAGGATTGCATCATGTGGTGTGTATGCCATAGCAAAATTATCATGTTTCTCCATCTCAACTTCTTGTTGGATACTCGAAATCAATGCTGGATTACTGATAGCAAACACTGCGAGACCAATCAGCAAGCATAGTGTGATTCTTCCTTTTGTATACACTCTCATAGTATCAACTCTGGATAGCTATCTCCATTTGCGGTATGTGTTCGTTGATTAGAATAAAAAGAGCCGAGATTGGAGCAGCGCCAAGGTAAATGCATAAAAACTGAATTTTCAGAGAAAATCCAACTATAATGAATCATGATGCATAATATACTCTTGTGGCTTCACGACGATAATATTGTTGGAGACAGAATACGTTCCTTTGCACCAAAAGATATGTCCCTTAGAGAATGGGTTATTAGTCTCTCATGCTCGCAACCAACTTAGATGTAGGTGAATGTGTTGGCTTCAAAATCAAAGCATTTCTCAAGACATTACCTTCGAGAGGAGGCGTTGCCTAGCCCATTCTGTCCTGGCTGCGGAAACGGGGAAACCACCAATGCGTTTCTGAAAGCAGTTCGAGACCTCGGTCACGAAGACCTTAGCGCATTTGCTTTTGTGTCAGGAATCGGATGTGGTGCATGGATTCCATCCCCCCACTTCAAGGCCGATACACTTCACACAACCCATGGGAGAGCTATTGCTTTTGCAACTGGTCTCAAATTATCTAATCCTGAACTGAACGTGGTTGTGATCAGTGGAGATGGAGACCTCGCAGCAATTGGTGGCAATCATCTCATTCACGCAGCACGTCGAAACATCGACATGACTGTGATTTGCTCTAACAACTACATCTATGGAATGACTGGTGGGCAGGTTGGTCCTACGACCTTCACGGGAGACCGTACCAGTACTTCACCATATGGTAATCCAGAGCGACCATTTGATCTTGCACGTCTTGTCGCAGCAGCTGGTGCTAACTATGTTGCCCGCTGGACAACTGCACATCCGGTACAAGCTTCACGTGCTATGAAGACAGCACTTGAGAAGAAAGGCTTCTCCTTCGTTGAGATGGTGTCACAATGTCCAACCGCCTACGGTCGTCGCACCAAGACAGGTGGACCAGTCGATATGATCAAGTGGTTCAAGACATTCCCAAGGCGTAAGAAAGACGATCCAATAGAACAGAAGATTCCCACACGTGATGGAGTGGACCTAGGAGTCTTTGCGGATAAGGACGAGATTTCATTCATTGATTCCATGAATGCAACTTACGCTGGCTTGGAGGACTAGAAGATGAGAACAGAGATTCGACTTGCTGGTACTGGTGGCATGGG
>JAEOST010000770.1 GCA_016840245.1 Candidatus Thorarchaeota archaeon | reverse complement strand
GTTTCTAGAAATTGTATTCCTCACTACCAAGTTATTCAAAGAATATTGGAAAATCACACCATCATAATTCTCGATGATTGAATTGTTTAGCACTTTGTTCTCAGAGTAGTCTACGAGATACACACCCTAGTTGTTACCCTTGATCGTATTGTTCATCATAGTATTATCAGATGAATCCTTGAGATCCACACCAGTCCTGGTGTTGTTTAAGACGGGATGAGGTTTACCAAAGATTCTGTTGCTCACTACCTTATTGGATGATGAGTAACGTAGCCGTACTCCTGACCAGAGGTTTCCTGAGATATTGTTATTCGTTATTACGTTGTCAGAAGAGGATTCGAAGAAAACACCAGTGTTAGAATTATCAAAGATATTGTTGTTTACTACAACATTGTTCGAGGAATAATGGAAGTTAATTCCATTCAAAGAATTACATGATAGATTATTGTTTATCAGATTGCAATATGTTGAAAAACCCAGTGTAATTCCCTTTGAAGCATTATTGAACACTCCATTCTCCACAAACATATTATTACAATTAGCTAGAATCACTTGACCGTATTGAGTTTCATCAATGGTTTCATCAGTTCGTCCCCAGAAGTACCCCAACGGTCTCCAATTTACCAAATTATCCGTAGTAATGCTCTGCTGCCAGTGCTCAATTTCATTGCCATAGATAGAAACTCCATTGTTCACCATGATGTTAGATGTTAGCGTATTATTAAATGAAGAACCGAGAGAAATGGCTACCCGGTTATTCGATAGGGTATTATTCACCACAATGTTGTTGGAGGATGAACTAACGTGGACACCACCAAAAAGGTTAGCAGAAACTGTGTTGTTGGCTATCATGTTTTCAGATGATTCATAAAGGTACACTCCATCATTGCTTTTAGAGATGGCGTTATTCTTCACCATATTGTTGGAGGAATGCCAAAAGGATACTCCTTGGTTTTTTTGGCTAATAATATTATTTTGAATCACCCCATGGCTTACATTTCCTAATAGAATACCACTACCTAGTTCTCCTCCTGCGAATACACAGCCGCGGATGACAAAGTAAGCATCTGTATTTTTTATCAAGATACAGTAGTCTGTTGTTGTGATGTTATAGCCCTTGATCAAATACGGATTTACTATTGTCCCGTTTCCTGGAAAATCTAGATCGTTGAAGTCTTCATTCGAAGTGATTGTGATGGGGTCATGAGTTGTGTAGGAACTGATAAATCGGTTCCGTGATAATGGCGATTCCGTCTCTTCCTTCAGAATGTTTGAACTCGTTGTTGGACTTTGGTGTGTAAATTGAATCACGGGATTTACAAGTGTAGCAAGAATGACTAGGTACAAAATCAGATGCGAGTATCCGGATTGGTCATTTGTCATTAGAACTCCCTTCCACAACGTGATTAGTCATTATCAAAGAGGGCGATTCAACACATATCTTCTCTGGTGCATTGGTAAACACAATCACTGTGTCGATATGAATAGTAGCGAAGTAATCATTGCCACCATTCTTTAGTTAATTATTATAGTGAGATTTGCGTTGTGCACAATGATATGACTTCCCAGACAGAGAGAAACATCAGAACTATCATGAGTCTAATTGATATTGAAGACAAATCTATTCTAGAACTTGGTTGTGGAACGGGGCGGATCACATTCTCTATTGCAAAGATAGTACGGGAGTTAGTTGCGGTAGATATTGACACCAAGGCAATTGAAGATGCTCAACAAAGTAACCAGTTTGAGAACGTTACATTCCTTGTCGAGAACATAGAAGCCTTTGATTTGGGAATGCAGTTCGACGTAATCCTCTCGATAGGAGTGGGTTACATGTATCTGAATGATATACCCGGTGCGATTAGAAGTATATCCCATCATCTAAAGGACGATGGAGTCTTCCTTTCAATCTGTAGCTGTCCTGAGGATGAGTATCAACGGATGGTAGACCTGTTGGTAGGAGAGAATGTCAGAACAATCTCATTCTATGATGAATTTGAAAGAATCCTCTCAAAGCACTTCGCTTTTGAGAAGAGGATGCTGAAGGGACAACTCACCTTTTCGCACTTTGACGAGTTGATACGTTGTTTTGAACGTGAACTTAGGGAAGAGTACCAAGCAGAAATGAATAACCAGCTTGTCCAGCAACTAAGAGAGTACTTTGAAGGAAGACGTGAACTCTCAGTTGGATTCGATTCTCAAGCCTACATCTGCAGAATTTTGCATTAGTCTTCAAGTAGTGATATATGAGCGAATAGTTTAGCGAACTGTGTGAGATTAGTTGCTGGGCCAATTCTAATACCAGGATATCCTATCCATCAATCCCTTAATCCCACGATTGCGAATCTTTCTCTCTGAGACCTCCCTCTGTGCGAGTAACGCTACGTCATCTGGAATTATCAACGAATCGAGATTGAACAGATTGAAGAGTGGAGTGACATCCAACTCACCTAGTGGATTACTTGTCAGATCTAGTTCACTTAGCTGCCAGAGTTCAAAGAGAGGTCCCAAATCAAGTGTCTTGATTTGATTACCCTTCAATATCAGGGTCTTCATATGAGTTGAGCCCCTTAGTGGAGTCAGGTCTATCTTGTCAAGTGGGCAGCCAGTTATCTGCACAGAATTGTAGTCCGACTTTGGTAGAATGACTGAGGATAGCTGCTTGCAGAATTCAATTGTTATAGTGTGTAGGTTTCCGTATGGTTCTAGATTTAGTGACCTGACACTATTGTCCTGAATCTCAAACTCCCCAAATGCACCATGGTCATCCAATGGTGTGATGTCGAACTCGTCAATTTCACTATCTCTTATGATTAGTGAGGCGAACTTGGATTCCTTGGTGTTCTCTTCAAAGGCATAGAGATCCAACTTCTTCAAAGGGCCGCCAGCAATCCAAAGCTTCTCAAATAAAAACTCACTCCCGACCGGATACATCTTCTTTAGAAACTCTACGTCAAGAGAGGTTTCATTGTGTTTCAGAATCAAGAGTTTCTTGAGAGGGGTATCATCTCTGGCCAACTGACTTAGGTTCAGCTCCACATCAGTCTCTATTCTTAGTCTTCTGATGTCTTCTTTGTAAGTAATGCTCTCCAAATCGAAGGGCACAGTATGATCGAGCCATCTAACCTCCTTGTCCCAACGCTCTAGCTGGTAAACGGGTTTTCTTCTCTTATCCTTGTCTTCAAATAGAATCTCATCAGTTGGCTCAAACCAGCCATATGTTTCGTCTCCGTACATCACGCGAACCCAAAATCCAATGAACAATCTCCGTTATTCATCTTTTGCTTTTCCAGTGCCAGAGTTTATTGGCTTTCCTGACAAGTAATCTCTATGCCAGACGATGCAAAAGAGGTTGCTGAAAAACTCATGGGGCTCTTTCCTCCCATTGTACACATTCATTGTAAATGTCGAAACTGTACTCTTCATTTCAAGATCTATACGTGGTATCCTGACAAATGGAAGGAACGTAATCCCATTTGTCCAGAGTGTGGAGTCCCTGCTTACAAGCTCCGGTTTGAACCAAGTGATGAACCATTTATTGACTTCAGTTAGTGGTACTTCAGCTAGACACCTTTTCGTGCAGTTCCTCCATTACCACAGTCTCAACTCCATGATAGGCCGATTGGAATTGTGGTCTACTCTTTGAACCAATGTTGCAAGCAACCATTGGTAGGATGATTATTGCAGCGAAAAGGAATACTGAAGGAATGACCTCCAGTGTTCTGGCATTTGGAGGGATGAGCATCACTAGAACAAGTAGGATATAGGTCATTGATAGTGCAATGTAGTATCCAAATGATTTCTTCCTTCTGGATGGCATGCAAAGCACCAACCCAATACTAACTACTTCTGATATGTTAAGCATAGCCCTCTCAGCAAAGTAGGACTGTCAAAATGAGAATGGTGGGGTTTAATCTGGTGGGGGCAACCTCAATGGCTGCCCACCAGAATCTATTCTGTGTCTAAGACGATTAGAAGTCGTAAGCCTTGAGAGTCTTCCTGCCGTTGGCCTTTGTCCTTGCGGATGCAGCCTTCAACATTCCCTCAATAGCCTTGTTGATAGCGTCATAGGAGTCGCTACCAACCATCATATTCGATTTCTTAGCAAATGCTTGCACTGCTGACTTAACAACAAATGCTGTTGCTGGTTTAGATTTCTTCTTTGCCATAATTTATGCACCCCTAATAAGATGGGTTCTAAATTCCGAATCTACTAGGTAAATAAGGGTATTTCAGGCGTTGAAAAGAAAGAAAAGGATGGAGAACTAGTGGAAAAATTAGGGGAGGAACACGTAGATGGATCAAGACAACATTCTGCCTTTATTCTACATTACAATGATGCTTGCCAACTTTTTTGTGATGGTCATTGGTATCCTATGGAATGACTACAGGTTTGTAGGCTATCTTTGGACTTTACTAATCATTGTCGATCTGGTTCTAATTATCATGTTCAAGGTGATTGTAAAATACCAGTCATCGATGAATGATGATGAATAGATATGTAGAGAGGTACTGGTTGTCTGTCTCGGCTTCCAAGAAAAGTAGTGGGGCGGTAGAATAACACCGCCCCATTTCAGATTACCAGTTAGTCAAATCCAACTGGTATGTTTCGAATACTATAGAATTCTACAAAGATCTGATGTGCAACCCCCCGGGAGCTGCACACCTAATCTAGGCTAACTATCTAATATTAGAAGTCGTAGGCTTTCAGGGTCTTGCGACCGTTTGCCTTGCATCGAGCTGATGCTTCCTTGAGCATTGCTTCGACAGCCTTGCTGATAGCGCCATAGGAGTCGCTACCAACCATCATGTTGTTCTTCTTTGCAAAATCCTGTATTGCTTTCTTAACGACAAAATCTGCCATTTTTCTTTCTCCTGAATTTACTTGTACCAATTGCACCCTCCGGCAATGAGTATCTAGACATACCGCTAATCCGTTATAAGGCTTCTCCAATGGTCCTCCGCGCATTTTATAAAACGGTCTGAAGGGCGCGTTTATTGAATTCCTACGGCGAATGCGCAATAAAACATAGTTAACTTTTGAATGAATTATGTATCACTAAACACGATTATGTCTTACTCTTTATGTGGTATGAATTCATGCTGGAGTCGCACCTTCAGCTAACGTCACGATCAACAGTGGGTATCCACTGAGACTATACAATCAAAACAAGTCGTGGGGTTCCAAACTCCTCGCCATACTCCTCACATCCCATGGGATAAATTCAGGTATGGCATGAACTGGATATGCTGACCACACACGTAGATAGCAGGCGTCACTCGTATGAGAATAGCAGGCTACCTATACAGCTTGAACCACTTTTTACATGGTACTACTCTATGTATGGCATGGTCTGGATTCAGATGGAGTCACTTTCAATACCCAATGTTCATGCTCGTCCGACCTGTTATGCTGTGTTACCCCACTCGCTCTTTCTGAACCAACCATCCACCATCATTCCTATTTCTAATATCAGTCATCCCTAAATACTTCCATGTTAGGAGTACACATATTCTAAGACAGCAATCTCATCCTGACGAAAATTCTGTATTGTTTCTAACTGGCCTAACGACAAAGAGTGTTGGGTATCTGGTACTAACTTCTTGTGGCTTAAAAGGTCCGAGAGCACTCAGTTGGGATAGAATGTAACTCTGTTGTTAAAATTCTTGAGAGGTGAATGACTCATGGAGACACTTCGACGAACAATCAAAAGATTGACTCAAACTAGGGGTGCCTCCAAATCACGTAGTCGTTCAAAGACTGGATATAGATGGGTCATATCTCACCTCTCGACTGACTTCACTTCAATCGAGTTGTTTCTCATACAAATCCGAAAATATGTTGCAGATAAGGTCATCTTTGTGAGTGCAAAATTAGGCAAGAGAGTACGTATCTATGTCAAAGATGTAGACTCTGATGTGAGAGTGCTTCTTGAACAAACAAATGTCGAGGTTATTGTCACAGATTGTCTTGTAGAGGAGTATAGCGTCGTTGATGGTAGGAAGATACATCGATACGAAGATATCTCTTTGAGTCCACAAATTGAATTACCATTCATCTGGTTTCTCGGTGGCACTGTGACCCTTCTTACACAAATCGCAGCAAATCTAATAGTACATTCTGTAATCCAACTAAATGTGAACTGGCTGTTCATGCTTCTTGGGCTCCTCCTTCAGATTCTGATGTTCGCAATCTATATGACGAATCAACAATCTCCCATACCTATCCAATCCAACTATTGATTCTAAACGACAATTTCAATTCTATGGTTTTCGTCCAGAGATTGTGAGGCTTGTGAAGTACAGGTCAATACCATGTTCCCTAGAGAGTACACCAAGGTCACTCTCGTCATACTCCACCTTCCTTCGATTCCAAGTATCAACTCTCTCAATCACAAAGCCTGCATTCTCCACCACAGACTCCCATCCATACTCGTCATGTGGTTTTTTCCTGACAAGTTCCTTGTATACATCGATAGGCAACTCCTCAATGCCCTCGGTGATTGCATTATTGAGGTGCAATCCACCACCTGAGCGTAGAATTCTGAAGGCCTCACTCACTGCCCTGTCTGTATAATTCACGTTCCCGAAGCCCCCTGAGTCAACAACGTAGTCCAGACAGTCAGACTTGATTGGCACCTCAGTGACATCCATCTCTGCAAATGAGACATTGTGACCCTCCTTGATGTCTTTGAAGTGGTGTTGCCACAGGTGCAGGACTAGCCCGCCTAGGTCGGTCATGAGGACCTTTGCATCAGGGTCGAAGAAGAGAATGGATGGAACAGCACCCCCACCCGGACCACTGGCGATGTCGATCCCAAGACCTCCACCTTCCGCAATCTCTCTTGCATACTGATAGTATGAGTGGTCCCTGTTCTCTCTCAGGTTCTCAAAGATCTGCTCCCAGTTATTCTGAATCAACTCAATGTCTGGGACGAAGGAACCACCTCCACCAGTCCATGCCTTCTTCTCGACCTCGACGAACTCCGGAATCCCTTCTCTCACCATGAAAGACAGGTCTTCACTGCGGTGAAGAAGCCCATCAGTCCATCTTCCATCATTGGAGCATGATCCCGTAAAGGCAAGATGTCTATGATCCACAGGACTAACAAACAGGTCTTGGAACTCCTTGATCAATACTGGTCACCTCATTCTCTTGGTTCAATCCATTGGACAATCATCCTATTCACTTCTTTGGAAGACGGACACTACCCTCCAACTTGAAGAGTTGTCTGTCCAGAGGACCATATTAGATAATTGAAATTGGTTCACTTCAGTCGGAAAATCTGTTTGGTGATTATCTTCCTTTTAGCAACATGATGCTAGAAATGAGCGACCTCATCACCACTTTCTCTCCAGTCCTCAAACACCAATCGTTCAAGCTCGTGGAGTATGACCTTACAGAGTGTAGGGGAGATCTTCTCAGGTCTTTTGAACGTCTCCGTAGACAGGGGTATCTCACCACCAAAAGCCTCGTGCAGTTTCTCAAATCCAGAATGATGCGGTCTCACATAGGGCCTCATCCCACAAGCCCTCAGAATCTCAAATCCATTTGCTGTGAGGGCAATCTCTGATACATCAACCTGGTACTCTGAAAATGAGTCCTTTATATCCATTCGGAAGAGTTTGACATCCCTCATCTCCTCCTCTCGGAGCTTTAGAATCTCATCAGTCCTCATGACAAATTCGGGATATTGTAGACAGGCTTCGATATCCAGACCAATGGTGGTCCCTCCTCTATCTATCTGGTCACATACCGTACTGACAAGCTCCTTCTCTATCATGCCTCTTGCTGATTCAAGAGTTGAATAGACTGGTACGTTCAAGAAGAAGTCTCCAAATAACCTGTCAATATACCCAAAGTGGTCCAGTTTGAAGACCTCCCACATGGCCTGCTGAAGAAGCATCTTAAGAGTTGGTTCTTTCATCTTCGGTGACTCAAAAACAGTCTTGATGATATACAGGACATTGTTAGGTGGTTCCGAGGCAAAACATCTAACGGTCCTTATCCTGTCTTGCCAGAATGCCTTTCCTGCTATCTCCGTTCCTATCTCAATTGCCTTCTCATAGTCCTCTCTCCATTCTCCGAGGAAGACAACCTCTTTGCTCTTACTCTGTTGAATATCAGGAATTTGCCCTTGAGTACTTTCATACTCCTCTTTCATTCTCTTTTGCAGGTCAAATTTATCAATCACTGATGGAGGGATGTAGATCGAGAAGACTCTTGAGATTGATTCTGGTGCATAGAGCAGGATTAGCTTGGGTGTGAATCTCTTGACACTCACATTGGATGGAAACGCATCATTCTGCTTGACATATTTTAGAATCAACTCCCTGAGCCAAACCCCGACCTCTTGACGTCTCAGCAACACGAAGGAACCTTGGTAAGCAAAACCATTGAATTTCCCAGTAAGAAGGCCATCTTTTGTCACGAGGCTTGTCGTGAACACAAAAGAATCATCAGGTATCGGGCCAGCCTGACCAACCTCTAATGTGTCTGGATCAATCCAGTACGAATGAGGGTCATTCAATAGTTCGTCTTCAGTTGGAAGGTCAGGTCGTTCCAGACTTTCTTTAGAGCCCACTTGTAACACCCCTCTTGAGTCATTCAATAATACAACCGGTTTTGCATCTAACTTTTTTGGAACATTGGTCCGACTTGATAGAATAGCCAGCTAAAATCTGCTACAACGTGTGTTGGTTTCTCACGCTGTCAACTATGTACTCAATATCTAGATTCAATGGTGTTAGGTAATCATCTTGTCATTTCATTGGCTCTTAGTACTTATCAGGACAGTGATACAGAGTTTATTTGAAGTCGGTGGGCAGTCATCAGAAGCAACTGGTAGGAGGGGGGGAGTTATGAGGGCATGTTACAAAATTATTACTCCGGATGACTGATACCACCTACTAATTCCTTCTACTACTTCGTAATAAGTCCGTTGCAGAATGAGGATTGAGAGGATGGACGGCGTATCCATCCCCTCTGCATCAATCAACTCGTTATTGTATTAATCGATATCAAATTAAGTATGATGTTTGAAAAAACATAATACTATTAATATAGTTACAATAAATATCATAAACGTGGCTGTTGAGGGATGATGAACACAACCCCGTCAATTATTGAAATCACAAATATAACAAAGCGATTTGGGAAAGTTATCGCCCTGAATAATCTAACTCTTGGTGTCCCGATTGGAATATTCGGATTGATTGGACCAAACGGTGCTGGAAAGACAACCCTGTTAAGAATACTCCTAGGACTGTTGCGTCAAGATGCAGGTAGCGCGATTGTGTATGGACATGATACAATATCAGAATCTGTTGAAATTAGAAGAAAAACAGGTGTTCTTCACGAACACCCAATGTATCCCAAGTCTCTTCGAGTAGGTCAATACTTGAGTCATGTTTCAGAGTTGTACGAAACTTATCAGGATTCAGAAGACCTACTCTCAACCGTGGGTCTTGAGAACGCAATGGATAGGAAAATTGGAAATCTATCAGCAGGAATGCGACAGAGACTAGGCATTGCACAGGCCCTAATCGGGAATCCAAAATTACTCATTCTTGATGAACCCACCTCTAATCTTGATGTCTTTGGAAGAATGGAATTACTACAGATGATCACTAGAATTCATCAAGACACTGGTGTATCGATTCTAATCTCTTCCCATGTACTGTCCGAACTTGAGAGGGTCTGTACACATGTTGGGTTCATCCATAAGGGATCATTGGTTGAGACTGGCCCACTTCTCGATGTGTTACAGAAATACTCAGGAAAGCATTTGAGATTGAGTGTTCTTGATCCATCATCCATCATTGAACAGATTCGTGATATTGAGGGTGTTGTATCTGTGGAAGTGGCAGGGACAAATTCACTGACGATCAGCTTCAGTGATGTGTCAGAAGAAGACATCCGGTTTAGATTGAGTCATACTGCAGACCGTCTAGGCTTTGATGTCTATACAATAGAACGTATTAGCTCCCTTGAGTTGGCTTTTAGAGAGGTGATTAAGCGATGAATAAGAGACTCAAACAGACACTTGGTCTGATCAAACTGGAGCTTGACATGTCATTTCCAATTCCCATTTTGGAGTGTATTGTAGTCCTTCCTCTCCTTCTAGCATCGTATGTTGTGCTTCAATTCATACCTGGGCTATCTACCATAAGTGAAGTAACCCCCTCCTTATATGATTTGGATAAAATAATGGATACCATGAACACACTTGGGACCAAGAAATACGCTGAGGTTCTATATCCTATTAACACGATCATACTATTCATTGTACCAGTACTGATTGCATTCAGTATCTCACGTGAACTAGAGACTGGGATGACACGTACAATGCTATCATACCCCATAAAGAGGTGGTCCTATATCCTCATAAAGATACTAATGATAGTAGCTTTCATTGTCATAGGTGTTAATGCAGGTCTGATATTTGCTGTTAGTGCATTGATTCCATATGGTATTAACACAGATGCATTACTGGTCATGTTCCTTTCATTCCTTGTTCTTGTTATTGCAGTTGCAGCAACAACGTCACTAATTGCGGTCTTCTCAAAGAATATGCTGGCAACCACAGTTCTTGGATGCGGCCTGTGGTTTGGTCTTCTCTTTCTAGCAATGTTGAGTGACTATGATCTAGTGACCAGAGGAATCTTCAACCCAGTCTTGATGGCTATAAGCTTCGCAGGCGAAGGGGCAATCTATCCGCTGTCTTCAGATATTGTAATTCAAGATGTATTCGTATCCATAGGAGGTACTCTGGCAGTTGGACTCATTGCATTGATCATAGCAGTACTGCAGTTCAACAGAATGGGGGTATAGAGATGGCACGAAGACTCTCAAAATCGCTGTTTGTACTTGCAATTGCCCTCCTGATGATCTCATTCAATCCCGGTTCAGTGTACCAGTCACATGGTCCAGTAGAGCCAAGTAATTACAGAGGTAAGTTCTTTGCCGTAACAACCGACATCCACTTCGAGATTACATCAGATGATCATAGGAATCTTTCAGTATATCTAATGGGGTATGAAGATGGATACCGGATGCTAGAAGAAGTGTCAATAGAGAATGTTACATGGATCGTTGCCTTCGAAAATATCAATTCATTCAAGGGAGTTCTTGATATTCCAGAAAGAAACTGGTATGCCCTGATAATCATAGCTCCAGCCAATGAAACTGTAGCATATACTATGACAATGTCCAGAGTCACACCCTATCTTGATATACTGGCATTGGGTGTTCTACTCATAGTATTGTGTATCGTATTAGAATCAAAAACTATAATCGTGTTTCTGAGAAAATACACATCGATTTAGTTCTTGAATTGCTAGTATGCCTGTTTTAAAGGAGGAGGTTACACTAGAATACCTCCTCCAAGTATTTTTCAAAAGCTCGAACCATCAAGACAAGTCTAACTCTATTGGTGAATTCACCAATATAACTCCTGACAAGCAAGGAAGCTCTGCTTCACTCAATAGGCCATCTCAATGTTGTGACACAAGAAGAACACACTCAGCTCTCAACGGGTGTTGGACTAATTGGGTGAAGAAGTGAATGACTCTCAAGTTCCTTGATTCGTTCCTGTAACTCGTTTAGAGTCAGTAAATGAAGAGAGTAGAATAACATAATGATAGAGATGACTCCAAGTACAATACCTCCATATGAGGTCGGATGAAACATTAGCATCTCCCACTCGTATATCTGACTCATATAACCTTGAACGAGAACCATGAGATTGAGTAATTGGAATAAAATGGCTTGGTATATTGCAAACCTCACCATCTTGACTACTGGTTCTTTGAGTACTTCCCAGATGATGTATAGGTAGGCGAGAAGACAACTCACAGTGACAGCAATTCCCATTACCTGATTAATCATCAATGAGGTCGATACACCTGCCGAGAAGCCGAGGACCAATCCCACTCTTATTGTCGTCCTGTACACGAGCATAACCTACTGGACTACCTATAGATTTTATCAATAAAATCGTTTACATTTTGGATAATCATTTCCTCATCGCAAAATTAGAGCGTTGATTGTTTTTAGTAGATGCGAGCTAGAGACGTGATTTATATCAAAGCTCTGTCTAACATAATGACGTGGTCTGAGATCAGATGGAGTTTCTTATGTAGACCCAGTCTTCATAATCAAATATACCCGGTGGAAGAATCTGCGACAAGACTCCCTCCCTCTGTCTGATCCGGCCACACTCTGATTCTACAATAGCAAGTCGGTGGTCCAGCCATCAGGAGAAATCGTGGTAGGAGGGGGGAGTTTCGTAATTGAGGGCATGTAACGAAAATATAGCTCCCGATGACTGCGTACCACCTACTTGTTCTATCTACCACTTCGTAATAAGTCCGTTGTAGTAATAGGTTTGAGAGGATGGACGGCGTACCCATCCCCTTCTCATACGAATCTTCACCAATGCAATCTCTTTGTTAAACTCTCCAGAGAACTCGTAGACTGCTGGTCTGACGTGCTTTCCATGATTAGCTATCCAGAGTTTAGAATGTCACTGATCTTTGAAAGAATAGGTCCATGACCTCTCCTAGGCGCTAACAATCTCAAAGTATCATCGTGACCTCTTGACAATAACTACAATGGCAATTGTAACCACTCCAATACTGATAATGGCGACTTGAGCAATCAGAAAATCCGGTGGTGTAGTGGTAGTTGTTGTGTTCATCGTGATGGATGTAGTTGCTGTTGTGTTGGATGTTGTAGTGGGCGTTGTGGAAACAGTTGTGCTGGATGTTATCGTGGATGTCGTGATAGATGTTGTGAGAGCAGTCG
>JAEOST010000769.1 GCA_016840245.1 Candidatus Thorarchaeota archaeon | reverse complement strand
TTCGAATCTCATCCTCGGCGCCATCTCATTTTCAGCCTTGAATCTGTCTAGAAACATCTTAAATAGCGAACTCTCGAAAGGTATCATTCAGTAGCGATTGTGCCGCTTCCTAGGACCAATGTGAGAAGGAACTAGTTCATGATACATAGTACTGTCTTAATTCGTATGAAGAGTCGACGAACCATAGCGTCGTCTCAATATTGGACAGTCAAAGTACCAAAACGAGACATATCCGAGTACATAACTGCCCTGATGGAACTACGTAAGGTGTCAGAGGGAAAGAGAGGAATCTCTCTCAATATAGGTGGTAACAAGTACTTCAGTCGAGAGTGTGTTGAAGGTATTCTCATTATATTCATCACTGATATTGACGAGCCTGACAACACAGTCAATGATAAGATTGGAGCAGCATCAGAGGCTCTCAGTCAAATATTTGCTGAGCACCCTCAAGCCTTCATTAAGAAGAACTACGAACGTATTATCGGTCCCTTTGTCCACTCCAAGTTGAAGATTGCCTTAGTCGGAGAGGGTGGTGTTGGGAAGACAACAACACTGCACCTACTGATGGGAGAGAAACCTCCAGAGCAGTACATTCCAACTATAGCATTGAACATGGAGGTCATCGAAAACATATACTTTGCAAACTACTCACTAGTGATCTGGGACTTTGCGGGACAGGAACGCTTCCGTAAACTCTGGAAATTCTACTTCAAGGGTGCCGATATTGTATTCCTACTAACCGATTCGACATTGAGAAATGTCCTTTTGTCCAAAGAGATGTATACAATGATTCGGCGGGATGCACCAAACGTTCCGATAGTAGTGATTGCTAACAAACAAGACTTGCCAAATGCACTAGACCCCTCTATCATTTCTCGGGTCATCGGTGCTGAAACTCATCCAATGGTAGCTGTAGATCTTGCCTTCCGAGACGATTTTCTCAGAATCCTACTAGATACAGCGGCGAAGCATGTCAAGGTCACAATTCCTGACTTGCCACCTGATGAACTTCTGCGTTTTATCGATGAGGAAGAGCTTGGGTCAGAGAAAGCTGAAGCATAAGGATCCTTCAGCTAGTGTGTTGGTAATATCCACTCCTTTTCAGGTGATATTGGTACAAATCCAAGCACTATGTTACCCTTGATACCATCGTAATTGAACACACCAAAGACATACTTCTTTCCATCTCTTTGCCATTCAATTTGGCCTATAGCAAGAAAATGTTTGAAGATTAGACGACATTGCTTTCTAACCTGGTAGAAAAGTTGACTATTTCTCTTTCTCTGAGACGGTTTAATCTCCCACCTATTCATGATGAAACGATTTGCCAAGCTGTTGGAAGAGATGAGAATTGACTTTTTTCTACCCACATTAGATTCCAACAGAACTCTCAATGTTTCTGGAATTGCAGCTAATACTGATGGTGTTATTCTGTAGTCTGATGACATTGATTGGTCCCCTATGTTCTGCCCCATTTTCATGCCCTCCATTATGTTCTTAGTTCCACTGATAAACTCCTTTTCATTTACAACACCTTGAGAATGGAGTTTAGAACGCGGCTTGATGGCAACTATTATAAGGTCACTCCAAAAAGCGAACCAGACCTCACATCAGTCCGCATGAGGTAACCGACCATGTCTGAACAAGAATATAGATACATCGTCCGATTGGCTGACAAGGACATAGATGGCCAGGAGAACCTACTTCAAGGAGTAACTAGAGTAAGTGGAGTGGGATTAAGATTCTCCAAGGCAATGCTCACAATGCTAGGATTAGATCCTTCAATGCGTCTAGGTCTAGTTACCGATGAGGACCTCAAGAGAATTGAGGCAATGTTGAAAGATCCACTGAATTCAGGACTTCCACAGTGGTACGTCAATCGTCCTAGAGACAGAATGTCCGGTAGAATGCTTCATCTGACTGGTGCAGACCTTCAGTTTGCTCATAAGAATGACATTGACCGACTCAGACGAATTCGTAGCTGGCGTGGTATCCGACACTCCCTCGGACTTAAGGTTCGAGGACAACATACTCGAACCACTGGACGTCATGGAATGGCTGTAGGTGTAAGTAGGAAATAAGAATCAACTGAGGTAATATGAGATGGGAGATCCACGTCGACAGAAGAAGAAGTACGTTACACCGAAACGACCCTTTGACAGTGACAGGTTTGAGCAAGAGCTTGAGTACATTGGAAACTATGGTCTGAGAAACAAGCGTGAGCTTTGGAGAGCTCGAACAGAGTTGTCCCGCTATAGACGTACAGCTCGAAATCTGCTAGCTCAATCGATTGAAGAGAGAGCTCAGACAGAACGTGAGCTTGTTGAAATGCTTGTGAAACGTGGAATTTTAACAAAGGAACCCAATCTCGATCATGTTCTTGACTTAACTTTGGAAGATCTTCTTGAACGCAGACTTCAAACAATAGTCTTCAGGAAAGGACTTGCATGCTCCGTTCATCATGCTCGTCAGCTTGTTACACATGGACATATCGCATTGAATACTAGTAGAGTTACAACTCCTTCCAGAATCATCACTTTGGAGGAAGAAGAACACATAGAATATACTGGAAAATCAGCACTCAACGACAGATCCCATCCTGCTCGAATTGCAGCCTCCGAAGTAGCTCAAAGAGTCAGTAGAGACGGTGACGGTGATCGAAGACACGTTGACGATGATCGTGAACCAATGAAAGGTGAAGGTGCCAAGGAGAGGAAGGAATGAGTCAGAAAGAAGAACGTAACAAATGGGCAGTAGCACATATCTTCGCTAGCTACAATGATACAATTGTCCACCTCACAGATATTACAGGTGCTGAGACAATCGCCCGTTACTCAGGTGGAATGATGGTGAAGGCTGACCGAAACGAGTCCTCACCCCATGCTGCAATGCAAGCTGCTTTCCAAGCAGCTCGTGAAGCAAAAGACAAAGGAGTCTATGGTATCCATATTAGAGTCCGTGCTCCCGGTGGTCATCGTCCAAAAACACACGGTCCTGGCGCACACGCTGCTATCCGTGCACTAAGTCGAGCTGGTCTCAGAATTGGTATCATTGATGAAGTTACACCAATGCCACATGATGGAACTCGTAAACGTGGCGGTCGTCGCGGTAGACGCGTGTAATCTATCTATGTCACAGGTTTTACAGAATCAAGGTGATTCTAGGGATTGTGCCATTTCTCCACTAATCTTACTTGATTTTGGGAATTGTCCCGTGTTAGTCTCTCGACTGGCCTTGTAAGATGTCTCTGAGCACGAGGTGGGGGGAGATAAAGTCCTTGTGTAATTTCTCGCTCAATCACAGTCTCTAACTTTTCTCCATTAGGGTCTCTAAATCCGCACTTCACACATTTGAATCCCTTTTGTGAACCAGCACTTTTCATTCTCTTGAAGCAATCAGGACACATTGGATTTGTCATGCTCTTCTTCTCAGCCATAGAGATGATGTCAAGCCCTTCAATATTCAAAGTCAATCCATGCATCCTTGATGCTGGTCGAACCCCTGTATGCAATCGTACAGTATCCCCCACAATTAGTTGTTGAATTGTTCCTCTAAATTCCCCTGCCGGTTCATATACAGCACAATCTGTACTTACCGACTCATTGCTAATTTTTATGATGACATGACCGCCTTCAATGATTCTCGGAGCAGATTTCACAGTACCCTCGACAATAGCTGCCATATATGGTCTGAGATCCTTGATTCTTACTCTGTGGGATAGATGCTCTCCAGTCCCCTGATTTGTCCTGAAGACCATCCAGCGGTCAATCTTCTGTTTACTCCTGACAAGTCTAGCTGCCTGAATGACCTCTCCTGCTGACTCGCCACGAATCCCGAAAAGGACTGGATCTGGTCCTCTAGGCTCAATTAGAATTCGGTTCTCTTTGTAATCGACATTTGAGAACAGAGATCCTTCCATAGCTCTGTCCATCTCAATCACCGACTCTGAATCCACACCCCTCTTTTCAGTAGTGTCCTCGAGAGACCTGTATGCAATGTACTCGTAAGTATAATCGCCATCCAGAGCATTGCCGATTGCTCCTAGAGCTCCAATAAGCCCTCGACCATTCCCTCCTGAATAGAATTCAAGATTATTTTTCTGAATGGTTTTCATTGCACTTGTGATTGATACTGTTCGCCAACCAGCAAGTCTGGATAAATTTCTAATGCTGGCACTTGGGTCATTTCTAGCAATTACAAATCCAGGGTTTGTATTTGGGTAATTTTCTTTGATATACTCCTTAATCATTGTGCTTGCATTCTCTAGTAGTCCATCAAGTTCACTTGAGGCGATCTTAAAGTGAAGCGCAACTCCCCCATTTCCTCTAGTCCTGTAAGGAATATTAGGATTGAACCGGATTAAACGTGGGTAATCCAACCATTTTACGTTGAGCCCTTCGAGTTTCTCCACTAGTAGGCTGGCGAAGTGCGTTGTACACCCACCTCTAGGAGTGTCAATATCATCCATACCAATGCTGATTGTTTCTAGTGTCATCTCTAACTCGTCCGACAAGCATCACACAGGGTTGCCTCTCCCATCTTGAATCCGTGGTCTTCACATACTAGCAATCCACATTTATCGCAAGCTCTTGATGATAGATACACCTCACAAATGTAGCACTTGGCTTCTTGGCATGTTGGACATAATTGTTCATCACTATCCATACAATTGGGACATACGTATGCAGAACACATAGGACATTGTCGAAGACTTGTTTTTGAAGTGCTGCACACCTCACAAGTAGTGCCGGGTTTGAATTCTATCATTTCTGTATATTCGACTAGGGCACAACATAGAAATCTATCGTATTCTCACCTTAGTCGTGAGTTGGTCTCTACAATGCCACGAGTAATGATATATCATGCAAATCAGTGCGATCCAAAGAAGTGCACTGGTACTCGTTTGGTTCGAATGAAGAGAGCCACAGTAATATCTGATATCAGACGAATCTCTCGAGGTTCTGTTGTTTTGAACCCTGTAGCTGAGGTAGCTCTTTCTCTATCAGATAAATCTAGTATTATGAGGTCCGGATTGGTCGCGCTCGATTGTTCTTGGAAAGAGGCTGAGGAGATTTTCACATCTTCACGAAAAGGAACACAACGAGCATTGCCATATCTCTTGGCTGCTAATCCTATTAATACGTATAAACCTGTGAAACTATCAACAGCAGAGGCTATAGCAGCTGTATTGTACATTCTCGGATTGGTCGATGAGGCTGCAGATATCATGTCTGTCTTCAAATGGGGACCTTCATTTCTAACGCTCAACCGAGAATGGCTTGATGCATATAGCGAGTGTGAATCTAGCACCGAGGTTGTTGAGGTTCAGAGCGAGATAATGGAGGCTCACACTCGGTCAGTGTCTCAAAGTGAATAGGTTCAAAATCAGCAAAAGGCGGCTCTGGTCCGAAGGAATAGCCCCAATTTTGTTCCGTCTTCTCCGTTACCGAGGGAAGACCTTGCGACATCGAACTGTGCTTCCTACCCTGCACCTCAGGTCGACACATCAAAGATGCATTCTTGGAATTGCTACCTGGTGATGGGCCGTTTCAGCCGGACCAAATGAGTCCTCAACAGATTAGATTCTGTATCATTGTCGTATCCCATTTGGGGGTCTCGTTTCTGTTCCCAGAGCGAGGTTCTCACCTCCCTGCTCACACAGGACCAGCGTCGACATGTAGTTGGGAGCTTCCTCAGCTCTTACCCCGAAGGGTAAGTACCGTCAGTCGCGCTTTCGCTCCAGAGCCAATTGTTCATGGAATACTTTCAGTAATGAACTTCTCGTTTCTACTCAGAAGTCTTTTTCTTCCACATTGAAGGATAACGTCCTCGCTCCATGAACACCCTGTCTGTAGTTGCTACTATTCCACTATTCATTTTAGTGATACTCTCGCTTGGAAATTTACTTGTTGCTATAGCGATAGCTTCTCCTTTGAGAGACCTTAGGAGTAATAGGTCACCTTTCTTCAGTCCCGTTGTTAAATTGATAATACCACTAGCTGCGAGGTCTGCGCCATGACAGAGTGCATCAACTGCACTGTCCCTGACTGTGATGTATGGAAGATGACCGAGACCATATTCAATTGGTAAAAGATACTTTCGTAGTTCTGATTCATCCCCGTCTTCAATGTAAAATTGGTAAGCATCCTTCAGGTCGTGAAGTGAACATAGATGTCCATCCTCTCTAAACATACCTACCCGAGTTCGTCGTAGTTCTCTCATATGCCCTCCATAACCCAATGCTTCTCCTATGTCAAAGCAGAGTTTTCTGATGTATGTCCCTGCTTGACATCCAACAAGAAAGAGCACATAGCGATCAGAAATCTCAATGATGTTGATGTAATATATCTCACGAACCCTCAGGACTCGTCTGACTGACGATCTTAGTGGAGGTCTCTGGTATAATTTTCCTATGAACTCTGAAATAACGCGTCGTATGTCCTTCTCATCCGATGGACCATGCAATTCTAGAAGACAGATGTATTCCTTTCCAGCTGGAAGTAACGCCTGCATTGCTTTTGTAGCATTACCCAAACCGGTTGGGAGAATGCCCGTTACGCCGGGATCCAGTGTACCCCCGTGACCAGCGCGATCAACATTCATGAACTTCCTGACCCATGTGACCACCTCGTGGCTTGTAGGGCCTGATGGTTTGTCAAGGCATATTACACCGTTCTTCAGAAGGTAACTGATCGATAGAGAGTTCAAGTCATGAACGCCATAATCCGGACTTGGTGTACCCTCTGCCTTCACAATAATATCTCTGGGTTGATCTGCAGGTAATCGCCCTGTCATTGATCAACGCTCCATATTCAGAGAACCAAATATCAGAATCTGATTTTTGTTCTGAACTTCTCTAATAGATCTGCTTCTTGGAGTGCCTTCTCAACTGCATCATCCTCTGCACCCTCTTTGATCTCGATTTTGAGGTCAAGAGGTTCAAGATGACGGATGTTACAGGGACGCCTTCTGACTCCACTGATATGCTTTGGTCCAGTGACATTGACATACTTACCATCGCTCTGGCCTATGATGACACAATAACTACCAGTCTCACGACCTGAAGTTTTTACACATATTCTTCCAATTTCGTAGATTTTCATTGTACTTCCACCTCGCCTCTCCATGGTCAAACTGCACATTTCAAGTCGCCTCGGAATGTCATTCCTTTGGACAGGGAGAACTATGATTGGCTGCCGAACAATGTCAATAAGAGCCTTACGATAGACCTCATAAATTCCATAATATCCTGATTGCTGTTGTTATTACTGCCACAACACCCTCCAAGTCGTACTTTTCGGTATTGAGAATCAAGTCGTAAATAGACAAATCGGACAAATCTATGCCGTAGAACTCTTTGTATCTAGCACTCTCGATACTCTCTCTAGTAAGGGTTTCATGTCGGGCATCTTCAAATTTCACATCATCTCTCTCAGCAATTCTCCTGATACGAACGTCTTCAGGGGCTGTCAATAGAATCTTGAAATCTGTATAGTCACCAGCCATCCAAGCTGCAAGTTGACCATCAAGTACAATATTACCAATTTTGGCCTCATCCTTCAGTCTACCATCAAGTTGAAGATCAATAGTTTCATCGTCCTCAGCAACTCGACTGAACTCTTCTAGTGTGAGCCCTCTTTCCTTTGCCATCTGTCTGAATATCTTGCCTGCTGATGTTCGTCTAAGTCCGAATTCCTCCGCGACTTTGTCAGCTGTAGAACTCTTGCCTGTACCGTGAAGCCCACCAATAGTAATGACACGTTTCATGAGACTCGCCCACTGAGTATGATGACAACTCTGCTGTTCTCTGTGCTCTGGTCGTGTCGTATAAATGTAACCAGTAATAAGAGGTTAGTAACTACTCATGGAGTCTTCTTGTAGCTCGAATAATGCTACGTCGTGTTGCACGTGCTGTGACAACTCCACCATAAGGGCGATTAGGACTCTTTGATGAGTGACTAGACCTTCTATTTTGACCCTGTTTGGATTCACGTGGAAGCTGTAGCCTAGCGCCACTCACTGCACAAGTTCCTTTGGTTCTGTAGAACTTCTGTCTGTGCACAACTCGTCTTGCACCCGGTGTTTTGATTGTGCGATTGGCTCTTCCCCTTGTCAATTGGCCCGGTCGTGGCATATCTTTCACCTTAATCTGTATGGTTTCTCTCCGACCCTTCGGTCTGTCCTTTTAAGCAAAGCGGTCCCGTCACTAATTCTACTGTACTCTTTACATTATTTGAGTGCCCATAATTCTTTGGAGAATCGATGAGAGGCCCAAACCTGCAAGGAAGTAAAATGGCCAGTAGTATAACCCAAAACCAACTCCTGGTACCATCACTCCCAATCCATAACCTGAGAGCATTCCGAATAATGCCTTGTCAATATTGAATGGAAGAACTGCTACTACTATCTGGGAAATTCCATCTGCTCCTGTATAGAGCCCCCTTAGGATAGTGAAGATGGCCATGAATGGGATCAGGAAGATGAGCGATGGTTTGCAGCGAGTAGTCATCATCTCCCGCTGAATTCTATCAATGTAGGCCTTTCTTCTCTTGACCTTACGCAGTAGTTTCTCATTTTGAGTTTCGTCTGCTTTCTTTTTCATTTCTTGGTACTGCTTGATTTCAGCTTGATATCTACGAAGGCGCCGCATATCAGCAAAACGCCTCATCGCCAAGTTACTTATTGTTGATATCGAAACTGACACTGAAACTACAAATATGCCTGCGAATGGTGCCCATTTTATAATGTCTAAAAACGCAGTAACCAAGTCTTGCATTGTGAAAT
>JAEOST010000768.1 GCA_016840245.1 Candidatus Thorarchaeota archaeon | reverse complement strand
TGACTTTGAGTTGCAGATTTAAACTAATCGCTACCGCAGGTCATTCAACAAGATTCCCTAGTCGCTTTTCTGAGACCTGAACTCTATGTGAATAAATCCAGAGTACTTCAGTACATACATGCCAGGCCATCATAATATCCGGGTCGAGTGAGAGCTGGGTCTCGAATAGTGAGGTTATTTCACGTCTCATATCTCCATGGGGAAATCCTCCGACTCCCAAGATTACCGGAACATCATCTGACTCAGGCAATAGGTTCAGCAATCTAGTGGTAGATGTGGGAGTCCCTTCTTCAAGAGCCAAAATACGAGTTTCACCAAGTTTACTCAAGAGTGTAGGTAGATCCTCATCGATTATTCTCAGAAGAGGGTCTCCAGTTGGTGGAACTTGACCCTTCACAAGAAGCTGTTCAATGAGTCCGACATATCTGTCATAGTTCCTCGGTAATCGCACAGTGGAGTCTATTTCCACAATCCTTCCATCGTAAAGATGGAGATGTACTGAAAGCAACCCTGCTTTACAAAGAGGGGACTCAAGCAGAGTCATAAGGCTGAGATACACAATATCTGGTCGCCCTCGTCTCTCATGCTCCTTGAGTTTTAACATTGATTTTCCAAGATAGTTCTGATCTAGCAGAATCTCAGTGGGTTTTCGGTTTCGTTTCCGTGCATACTGCTGCACTTGTTTCATCGATGAGATCTCACTTGGTACAAGCTCAAGAGCACAGTCAAGAAGAATTACGTGTAGCATCACAATTGCCTAGAAAAGAACTCGATACAAACGATATAAGAAGTATGTACCCATCTTGAAATCCGAGGTCTTAATGTGAGCAGAAGAGCGATTCAACGAAAACGAACAAGAAAGCTCGCTAAGACAAGGATAGAGATACTTTGGAAACAAGCAACAGAGGTAGCCAGCACTAGACCAGAGTTAGCCAAGAGATGGATGATTCTAGCAAAACGAATCGCTCAGAAGGCTAGAATAAAAGTACCACGTCATATGAACAGGTATCTTTGCAAGAACTGCGGAGCGTTCCTGGTCCCTGGGAGAAATTGTCGAGTAAGAATCAGGAGTAACAGGTCAAGACACATCACGATAACCTGTCTGGAATGTAACACAATCAGAAGATATCCTGTCACAAGACAAGGTTAATCAAGAGTCCAAAGTCTGTCAGATTACATCAGGTGGAAAAAATGAAGAAACCAGACCCAGTGAGAATATCAATCGCATGGCAAGATCCAGCTATGATGCAGATTGGGAAATCAGGTCTCACAGATGGTGTCGTGAAAGAAGCTGTACGTCTTCTCAAGTTGCACAAATACATCAAAGTACGAGTCCTTCGTAGTGCACTGGGAGGGGACAAAACAAAGGAGAGTATTGTGCAGGCTCTCTGTGATAGCACGCAGGCTCAGTTATCTGGAATCAGAGGAAACACAGCTGTCATCTATCGCCTCAAGAAAGGCTCTACCTGAAACTGTAACTTCCGCAGTGTTCGACTCATCATAATCCTTTTATGCGCACCTTTGTGCGTTGGGCCAGCCTTCTATGGTAGGCCATCCGCCGTATCTAACAGCGGTGGTCCAAGATGATTAAAACGGTGACAAACATATGCCCACGGTGTATGACATTCCAGCAAGTATCCTGATACGACGCCTTGCACAGGACCTCAAATCTCGAAATGAGATAAGCCCTCCAGAATGGGCTACATTCGTCAAGACGGGTGCACATAAGGAGCGCGCGCCAGACGATCCAGACTGGTGGTATGTAAGGTGTGCCAGTGTCCTTCGTAAGATCTACCTCAAAGGACCCATTGGCACAGAACGACTCAGGATTCAATATGGTGGAAAAAAGAGGCGGGGTGTAAAACCCAATAAGTTTCGCCGTGGAAGCGGTGCAGTCGTTAGGACATCATTACAGCAGCTTGAAAGAGCTGGTTTCATCAAGAAACGAGGAAACAAGGGTCGCGAGATGACTGATATTGGTAGATCGTATATGGACAAACTCGCAACCGGTCTAAAGGCCGAACTCACGAAGGCAATCCCAAGTTTGGAAAACTATTGAGCAATCATTGAAAGGTGAACGAGATGAGTGATGAGGAGCTTGATGCAATTCGACAAAAAAAGATGGCCGAAATGCAGCAACAAGCACTTCAAGAACAAGCCCGCGACCAGCAGGTTGCAGAGGCTCAGGCTCAGAGGGAGGCGATTCTGCGTCAAATACTCACTCCTGAAGCACGTTCACGACTTACTAACATCAAAATGGTCAAACCTCAATTCGCTGAGCAGATTGAGATGCAGCTGATACAGCTAGCAAGCTCAGGCAGACTAAAAGGTGTAGTAACAGATGAGCAACTCAAGGGGCTACTCCAACAACTGCAAGGGAAAGAAAGAGAACGTAAAGTCACGTTTAGATAATAAAGCTGCGTAAGGTGGAACAAATGGCGAGAAATAAACCACTTGGAAAGAAATTGAGAATGGCACGAGCTATGCGAAGTAATAGCT
>JAEOST010000767.1 GCA_016840245.1 Candidatus Thorarchaeota archaeon | reverse complement strand
TCCTTCTTGAAGACTGGAAAAATCTGTCCTTTTGCGCCGCTCCCGTTCAGTTTGAGTAGTGAGAGTAGTATTAGCCAATGATGCCAGGCTAATGTATAGTTACTTAGAAAGTTCATTACGTCATTTAGAGACCGTGTCATTGCATATCCCCGTATCAAAATCAATCGTTGTTGTCAGTTCGTTCGTCTTCTTCAGATGTATCAACTTCTTCTGGATGCATTGCTAGTTCAGCCTTTGCTTCCTCTAAAATCTGTTCATCCATCGCCTCTGCTTGTTTTGAGACCTCTGAGAGTTTTCTTGGTCTAATATTGTCACCTTGAAGCTCTACGAGTCCAGCATCAACAAACTTCTGAAGCTGCCTCTTGAGAGCAACAGTGGGAATGCCCATTGCAGATGATAGATGGGTAAGGGGCATCCATGTCTGGTCGCGACCGGCGACAAGGAAATACGCTTTGAAGGCAGGCTCATCTTCAGCCACTTGGTACAGAGTGTCCCATCGAGCCTTTAACTCAGCCAATTGCCTTTTGAGAGATGATATCTCTGCTTCCAGAGAGTCCTTCATTCCTCTTGCAGCTGAAGTTTCCTCACTAATTTTCTGCAATCGAATATTGTAATCATCATTAGCCTCAGTTAGTCTTCGAACATCTGTCGTAAGCGATTTAATTGTAGCATCTCTTTGAGCTACCATCTCACTCTGTTCTGCTAATTGTCCTTGAATCGTAGAAATCTCTTTGAGCTTTACCTCATAATCTGATACAAGCTCATCAGCTGTATCGAGCTTATCAATCCAGTTTTGAAGCTGTTCAATATGAGCCTCGGCTTGACGAATCTCTCCTTTCAATACAGAGAGGGATTCATCACGTTCTGCAATCTGAGCCTTTTGATGATTCATTGCTTCCTGCACACCAACTAGACGCTCCTCGAAGGAAGTAATTGTTTCATCTCGGAGGTGCACCAAGTCTTCTAGCTCTTTTGCCCGGCTTCGCCATTGAACAAGCTCAGCACGAGTAGTTTCAAGCTGTTGTTCAAGATCTCCAACCTTTGCGTACATCTGAACTAGACGTGCCTGCAGATTCCCTGCAGAACGCCCAACGCTCTTTACAGTACCGCGAGTAGCTTTGTCAATGATATCCTCAACTCGAGCACGACTGTCTGCAACTGAGTCATATACAGGTTCCATCAGACGGTCTGTGTTGATACCTCTGTGGAGCTCATCTTTTACTATCTTAGTGGCAATGGTTGTAAAAATACCAAGTCCTGCCATCTTGAGTCGTTTCTCTAGGTTCTCTAGAACTGACTGCATCTGTTCTCCAAAATCAGGACCTGCACCCCTTGCTGTGTCTTCAATGGTCGCTAGAAGATCATCCATACGAATCTGGATACGTTGAAATGTATCATCAATTGAACTCGCAGTTGATGTGTTCTCCTCAGACTCGACTTCTTCTGTGACCTTAGACTCTTCGGGTGTTGTTCCAACAGGTGCGGAACTCTTACTCATAGCTTCCTCCATGAGTCGTCTAGTTTCCGCTTCCATATCCACAGGATCTTGGTCATCCGTCTGTCGACGCTCCCAATCTGACACTAAGATGCACCTCAGTGCAATACTCCACGATAACCCAATGCTGTAAGCTTACCAGATGTTTCTTTAAGAGTCTCAGATACCTGAGCGGCTTCCTGAATCTTTGTCATGAGCTGTTTCCGAAACTCAATAGCTGTTAGATCGCCTCTGTCTAATTGTGCGGTCAGTTGACCTCTCTCAACTTGGAGTTCTTCTCTTCGAGCCACGAGTCGTTCATATTCAGCTACAAGAGTCACAATCTCACCTTGGGCCTCAGGTGTCATCTTATCAAGGTCCGGAGGTGGTGTTGGCTCAGCCATCGGTCGTGCGGGAGTCATATGTTCACGACCCCTCACTATTCCAACTTTCTTGGTTTCTTTCTTTCTTCGTCTTCTATCAAATAGTCCCATTTCACTCTCACCCTATGATTACTTGAGTCTAGTTTTAATCTCCTCGAGCCGTCCCTCAAGCTCGGTTCTCATCTCACGAGCAACCCTTGCTTTGTCTTCGTACTCCTCTGCTCCAGCAGGGTCATTGTGAACCATCTCGAGAAGTTCGTTTTCCTTCTCAAACAACCGCGCTATCTTAGCTTCAAGCTCAGCAGCTTCTTTCTCCAAGCTCTCCCGATTAGCCTCGGCTGCAGCTTCATCTTCAGAAACAGACTCTTCTGGTTCAGGTTGCTTTTCGATGACCACCTCACTTCCACCCTCTAGTGCCTCTGCACTATCGCCTGTGATTGAAGATACTCTTACAACAATACCTTCTTCCAAACGCGTTTCCAAACGGTCCATACGTTCTATAATACCAGCCATCTTTTCATCAAGACTCTTGATTGAAATAGTCTGGCGATCTATGGTCTTGAAGATTGCATCAGCAAACTCCTCGAAATTCAATCCATACTTGAATGAATCGAGGACATCCTTCAAATGTGCAATCTCTTTAATCAGTCGCTTACGTTCTTCTTCATCAAGAACACTCTTAGTAATATCACTCAAATCTGACATTCTATTCCACCTCAATATCACCAACAATATTGAATTCAATATCTTCAAAGGCTAATGCCTTAAGCAGCTTTAACCACCTTTCACGAAAATCGCGTTGATTGGCCTGCATCCCGTACGCTGGAATTCCTAACCGCTTACCGACTTCCTGTGGGGAGAGAGCCCCTGGCAAGTCCTGCTTATTGGCAATACCAATAATCCTTGCATAAGGTAGCTCAGCCTTCAGTACGGGATAAGCAACTCTCTTGGTCCATTCAATATTCTCCTTTGTTGAGTCGGATACAACCACAACCATGCTTCCAGCTCGAATTATCTTCCCCCACTCTTGGACGAACCTGTCTTGGCCACCAAGATCAAACATACTAAAGACATATGGATCAAAGTCAGCCTTGAGGAGTGCTTTATCACCAAAGAAAGTAGGCACATACTCTTGTGGTGGTCCCTGAGATGGCAATGTAGCAAGTTCGAGCACTGTGGTTTTTCCAGTACCTCCATGTCCAGCTAGACATACTTTCACTGGAATTCGTCCTACAATTTGTCTGAAACCTATCTTGAAGGGTGTGAAATCAGTTGATTTCCATCCTCCTGATTCCAGGGAACTCTCATAGGCCGTCATGAACTTAGACACCATACTCATCATGGCCTCGTTCACTTTTTGAAGAGAAGCTTGACGATCCATTGTTATGATGAATTGAGTTTCATGAGAGTTCATGTACACATATCGAAAACGTTCAATCTCCATGCTGTCTATCTTCCACTCTTGTAGCTTCTGCGCAGATGATGACACTAGCATATTGACGGCTGAAACATCTAGGTCCTTGTTGGGTACGATAACATCTTCAAATAGAGTCTGACCATCCTTGAAGACATGTATTTCTCTAATCATCTTAACTCACTGTCCATGGTATTTGTCGTATCAGTGACTCTGGAGTTGGAGGTACTCCACGCACAAGGTAGTCGCTTAGACAGATAGTTGTCTGTCCAGACTCATTTGAGGATACCTTGTTTGTCATACACTCTACTCCTCGTCAGATGTATCCTCTGCGGTATCGACTAGAGCTTCAAGCTCCTTCTTTGAGAGCTTCTTTAGCTCTTCTTCAGACATGGATTCCCTGACATCTGATGGAAGCTTCTCAATGAGCTCAGCCTTGGAGAGAGGTTCTTCGATGGTCACATCTTCTGGTTCAGAGAGCTCCTCAGTAATTTCTACCTCAGGGTCATCTTCATCCACTGTAACTTCATCGTCAATCTCGGTCTCAACTTCATCGATTTCTTCTGGTTCAGTTTCAACCAGTTCGTCGATATCCTCGATCTCAGGCTCGATTTCATCGTCCACTTCAGCTTCGGAATCATCCTCAGTATCTAGTTCGGTCTCAGGCTCCTCTTCAATTTCAGGAGGTGCTTCTTCTGCCTCATCCATCTCTATCTCAGGTTCGGGCTCTGGTTCCTCACCAATGTCGTCCTCAGGAGATTCAACTTCAGATTCAATCTCTGGTTCAGGTTCGACTACATCTTCCTCAACCTCTACTTCAGCCTCTGCTTCCTCAAGTTCAACAACTTCAGGTTCTACGACCTCAACTTCCTCGGCTTCTACTTCAGCATCAGCTTCAACCTCCGCTTCAGGTTCAACCTCAGGTGTCTCTTCAGCAGCTTCTTCGACGACTGTGTCTAGTTCAGCCTCTAACTCAGCCTCATAGTCAACAACTTCAGTGTCATCAGCAGTATCATCAGCTCCGATCTCATCAAGAGCATCGAGCTCATCTAACAGCTCAGTTGCATCATCTGTGAGAACTTCTTCTGTAACAGGCTCTCTGAACATATCCAAATCATCCTCTGTCAGCTCAAGTTCTTCAAGGCCGGGATGAAGAAGTTCGAGGATCATCGCACCCATTGTGCGGAGATTCTGAACCTTAGCTACATCTCCCTTCTCAATCGCGTCAAGAGCCTTGTCAATCTGTTTGACTGGATATGGTATCTTCCAACGTCGGTAGCCTGCACTTAGAGCAGCCATCGAACCGAAAATGACAGTCATCATAATCATGAGGAAAATTGCGCTTCTCGGAATTGAGAATCCGAGAATACCAATTGTTGGCTCGTCCACGTAGACTGACAACATGTTGGATTCGCTGGAACTGGTGTAGTTCTGATGATCAGGTGCACTGGCATAGATTGTGATAGTATATGCATCCTGACTAATTCCACCAATCTCTGCTGCAGGGATGCGGATGACATATTGTGTGCCAACCATTTGTGTGGCTAGGACAGTAATCAAAGGTCCATCATTGATTTGATACTGGATAGTAACAATTGCAGAATCAACAACCATTCCATTTGTGACATCAAGGTAACTGAATTCTAACATGAATTCTGATTCAGCTTCAACTCGTTCTTGAGGACCAAATTCAATCTCAGTTTGAACTTGCATCTTCAATGTGATTGTTACCTCTTCAGCAGTGTAATTTGTTAGCACTGCATTAAACTCAATATAGTAGGTTCCGGGTACAACAAGTGACTCATCATCAGCTGGGTCAAATGAAAGCTCAACGTATCGTTCATCCAGTTCAAGCAAAGTCTGTCTACCAACCCAAATGTAGGTGATAGTAGCATTGCTTAGATGTACTCCATCGTATGTGTAACTGAATGGTAAATAGATACTATCATTCACATTATGAATTGCAATAATAGTAGCATCAAATTCTGGAGTCAGTACTGCTTGAAGAGGTTTAATTGTTATCAGTAGATTGATGTAAGCTATTGAATAGTTAACTCGCTCAGCAACAATTCTTAATGTCTGATTCACTGCTGGGACTTCACCAGTATTAATCACACCATCATATCGTTCCCAGTTTGGGTCGTATACAAAGGTGCCGCCAACTGCTGAATGACTAACCCAGAAATAGTAGACATTTGCAGTTATTTCATCTGTGGTTGCATTGACCTTAACTGTGAACCGAACTGGGAAAGTTTCTCCCCAATCATAAGTGTCTTCGATAGTTTCTATCAGTATATACGCTGGGAGGGGATCTACTTTAACATCTACTTCAATTGAACCATCAATGTAGTTGGGGAGTGTGTATCTAACTGTAACCGAATGCGGCACATCAGACGAAGAAAAGACATCCCATGAGTTTAGGGTGATCTCGAATATCCCCGTCGCGGTCATGTTGAATGGTTCAACAAAATCACCAAATACGAACTCCACTAGTACATCAACTCCCACTAATTCATGATGTACAATATCCTCAAGATAAACTCGAATGGTGAACTCTTCCGACCACAAAACGGGTGGGACAGCATCTGCAGTCATCTCAGTAGGTGTTTGGAGAACTAAGATTATGATCGTCGCAGCCAATGGGGTCTCATAACCAATCTTATTGAATGAAATTACAAAGGAGTATATTGTTGGGAAGTTGGGATCAGTAGCCAGCATATCAAGACCCTTTGTGTCCATAAAGAGCGTGTAGTTTCCATCTCCAAAATCAACAATTCCAGGCACACTTCCATTTACTAAATAAGTAGTTGCCCAAAGCTCTACAGTTACGCCATCTGGAGATGTAATCCCAGTAGGAGTGTCAATTGTCGTTGTCCATGTGAAGTTTAGAAGCAGGCTATCTGCATAATAGACTGTTAGGAATTGATTCTCTACATTTGTCCTTGAAGGAGTTGGTAGAACTTCAATGAATATCGAGCTGGTTGTCGCAATGCAGCCTACTCTTGATGCTGTTACAACTATTTCGTAAATGCCAGGTTCTGGCGCATATGATGCAGGGAACAAAGTCCAGTAATATTCCTCTGTGAAATTCTCAGTCATTTCACCACTAACTCCACCAGCAGGGAAGTCAAAGGTCACAGTTACACCTGAAACAAATGTATACCCACTTGAGGGATCTGCAGCTGCAACACTCAGTAAGAACTGACGAGTCCAGTATTCGGAAATCGGTGACTGTTCAGTTGCCCCTTCTGGGACATTGATCTCTAGTGGTATCAGAATGTTGACTGTCACGAGTCCAGTTGCCTTTGTCCGGTTTGCTAACCACATTGTGAATGAAACAGATTGATTCACAGATTCTTGTACTGCAAGAAGACGGAGTCTGTATGTGCCGTCCTCGTTATCAATCAGAGAATACTCACCAGTCCAGGATAATGCAATCAACGATGCACCACTGACAGCAGTACCACTTGGGTCGGGTTCGTATGTAAAGTCAAACTCAGCCCACTCCGCACCCCATGCAACCTCTTCAACTAATGGAGAACTGACATCAACCAGGAACGGATCTGCAAAAACTGTGAAGACATCTGACTCAGATACCTGAGTCACGTAGTTCGCAGTCGTAACTGTTGCACGTATCTTCCATGTACCATTGTACACCAACATCTGATCGTGAGAATACAATAGTGATCCTGAAGTGTCTATCAGGATGACCTCATCAGTTGCTACATCAATCCACTCGAGTGTGATCGAATCAGCTCCGGGTAATGGTACGAATGGCATATCGCTTGTGTCAAGGTACAAGAGGGTTCCACCGCTTGTACCACTTCCCCATATGTAATCACCTGGTTGTGGTGCCCAACTAAGAGATGTTGGTATCGGAAGAATGGTTGCTGTGAATGTAACCGACCGATTGATGTAGTTCTGCTTGTATAGCCAGATAACAATCTCATATGTTCCTACATCTGCTGCGTCAAGCAAAGCATCTGCAAACCTGTACGTTCCACCGCCAAGGTCTGCTAGTAATGCATCATTAACAACTTGATATTCGGAATCGTAAATCGTATAGTTGGCAAAGTCTAATCCACTTACATTGTACTGAACTCGTCCATAAGGACTTGCAACAAGAGCATAGTTCTCTCCAAAGCCATCCATCCAATATTGGATATCGGTGGTTTCGCCAACAGCTAACGTGTCTGCCGGACTCATTACGACTGTAACAGTGTAGGTATCAGTCGGATCATATCCAGGAGCATCAGCCGTTATCTCAATGATATAGGGATAAGAACTGACATCCATTCCGAAATAGAGGGTATCAATGATTATAGTAAAGTAGATTCCATCAGATGCGTCATGTGCAACATATGTAGCACCTGAACCATTCCATGTACCGCCACCGATTGGAGAACCAAGGTGGTAGATTGTGAAGTTCACCCATCCAGCAGGGTAATTTGTGAGAAGAACATCCTCGTATACGCCGATTCCGATATCACTTCGATTGTACCAGCCAACAAGGAAAGTACGATTATCTCCGAAATTCCATGATTCAACAGAAGTTGTGCAGTTCAATTCGGTATGAGTCAGTAAATAGGTTGGTGTGGCTAGTGTGATCCAATTTTCATAGAGATAATTATTTGAAGCGTATACAGCAACGGTGTTAAACGATGAAACTTTCGTAATCGTGACCTCATAGTTCCAAGGTATTGAACTATCATTAGCCTTAATCCAATGGAAGTTGTGTACTCCAGATGAATCTGTGAAGGCAGTGACAACGTCAGCACCATTTACCTTGAGATCAATCTGAGCTCCTGTCACACGATTTGTTTCTGCATCGATAACAACTATTCTCAACCACGTAAGTGGGATGACCATATCTGTGTGATTGTATCCCTGTAAATTCCACAAGTTTTCTGTATTGTTGAATGCAATTTGACCATAATCATCAGTCCTGTATAGATCAATAGTCCAGGTTCCATTCAAAATCCTGTAGAAGGTCACATCTCCACTGGAGTCAGTGTAGTGAGTGACGTTGTATTTGGAATCACTGTCTCCAAGAGGATAGGGTTGACCAGTTCCAGCCTTTGATAGACGGATGTAAGCATCTGGGACAACCTGAGCATCATATGCTGTGACACTAAAGTCTACAGTTACGAGAGGTAGTTGCCAATTTGGTCTTGAAAGATCACTAATGATGTCACTGGCGGGAATGTGGTAATCCACGTAGAGTCCAAAATCACTCCATTGATAGATATGACCTGTGTCAGTATCAGTGTAGGAGAAATTGAATACCCAATCGCACTTGGGAACTCGTACGAAGGTCAGGTCTCCGGAGGTGTCAGTAGTGGTGTAGTCCATGTACCTCCAGTTGGATGAATCAGGATCAGTGCCATTGTAAACACGTACTGAGAGTGTTTCAGAACCAGATGTTGCTAAATCATTCAGCATCAAGTCTTCAAGATGAATATCAATTGATGCCAAGTCAAGTGTTATTGCTACGGGAGTAAACGGACCTGAAGCGACTCTATCGCCAGTCCATGTCACGTTCATTCCGGTTGCGCCATTCTGTGGCTTTAGCCATTCTGAAGAGTCAATCCATGCTGATACGGTATAGGTCTTGTTGACAAGTCCAATGAAAGTAGCATTACCATCAACATCAGTGAGTGCAGAGTAGGGTTCTCCGTTACTCTTGTAGAGCTTCTCCCCTGTATCGGCATCAAGAAGTGTGACATTGACATTCTCAATATTTGCCCCACCAAGGTCTTGTACATTGACTTTGAAGGAATATGATGAGATATCTCCGACATCACGAGAAATTGGTAGATACCTTGAAGTTGCATTGAATACTTCCATGTATCCATCTTGATCCTCAGAACCATTCCAGACAGCAAAAGCAGTTCTTTCTTCTAAAACTGTTCCAGGTATTGCATAGATAGTAGGGATTACTGTGTCCCAGAATTCGTATGAGCTTTGGTCCCACCATCGATAGTAGTAATTATCATAATTATTCGTGTAACTTGGGTTTGTGTTCCAAGAGTCATGGGAGATTCTCACCGTACCATGTGAGAAGCCATTAGAGTTCCACCAACCAAATCCAGCCGGTTTGCCCTTGTTACCTGATTGCGCCCAATTGCTGTGATAGGTCTGGGTCCCATCTTCAGCAACCTCGATTCCCCCAGTTGTAAGATATGGATAGAAGACCCACTCATCAGTACGACCACCAGCATTTCGTGCAGCAGTATATTCAATGTATATTCTGGTTGTCCATCCCCATTTGTAGAAGGTGTAGGTGACATTCAATGTTGCACCAGAACCGAATGGAAGTTGTGTTGTGTAATTGATGAATAAAGGACCATCTACATTGACGAATGTAGTGCTGGCAATTGGAGCAGTATTTGAAGTACCCTGGCCCCCAAGACCGTCAGGATTCCAGTGCATACTTCCACGAGATGTACCCCAATTCCAATTCCAAGAGCCATCAGCCAGTTTGTGTGCTCCATTGGAGATCTTACCACCAGCTTGGTTATACATCGTTACGTTATACCAATCACCCTTGAAGCTCCAATAATTGACCCCGAACTTACCAGAGAGAGTTCCAGTAGTCCTAGCAAAGTCAACCACTGCGTCATAATTTGTGCTTTCTAGACTAATGTCCTCGGAATAGTATATCCAATAGGTTGCTCTACTATCAGCATCAATGTTGGCATACCAGAACACAGTTGCACCAATGATGTAGTTGGGATCCAATCCATAAGTCATATTGTAAACTTGTGATGGGACTTCAATTCCTGTAGGATCTACAACCCTTATTGAGTCATCAAAACAGGTATCATCCTCAAATGACACCCAGACATGCATGGGTACATCCACACGAGGAGTTGAGTTTGTGTCAGTCAAGTTGACATGACGCCGGTAGTGGAAACTAGCGTTCCACCATGGTGTGACCTCATCAATGGATGCGGTTGTTGTAGTTCCTATAGGACCTGCAGAGAATATAGATGTTGGCTGGATAGTTGATTCCATATTGGTCACAGGTAGCATGAGTAGTAGTACAAACCCAGCTAGAAGTAGGAATTTGAGATTACTCGATGATTTTGTGGTCTTGGTTATCCCCGTCAATTGTCGGTCCTCCGATTAGGAGATAGTAACACTGGAAGACAAGTCAGTGAGCCTGGTTCCCGCAAACACATTGGTCCCGTCAATGTTGTGTCGTCACTGAACTAGTATTTCCATTGTATTATAACAAACTGCACTCGTCTGGACTTTATAACAATAATTTGTTCGTATAACATAACAAACACTACGGATAAAAGTTACAGAAGGATGAAAATAAGAAAAAAAGAGAGAAGAGATAGAGGGATTTTCCCTCTATCAAATTGTGGTCTATTCGTCCGAAGTGTCCTCAGATTCTACTGAGTCTACTAGAGCCTCAAGTTCTCTCTTTGAGAGTTTCTTTAGCTCTTCCTCGGACATTGACTCCCTCACATCAGATGGCAATCGTTCGATGAGCTCACTCTTAGACAATGGCTCATCATCCTCGACTTCCTCTGCGGTCTCAGGTTCAATTTCAGAGTCAGACTCAACCTCAGGTTCGTCTTCAGCTTCTTCCTCCAGTGTGAGGTCATCGGTTTCGGTCTCAGGTTCATCCTCAGGATCGAGTTCCTCAAACTCAGGTTCTACATCAGAGTCATCGCGATCAGTTTCAGAGATTTCCTCAGCTTCGGAATCCTCAACGTCTAGAGTAGTTTCTTCAACTTCTTCAATCTCTGGTTCAGGTTCGGGCTCAATCACTTCGTCTTCAACTGCAGCTTCAGCCTCAAGTTCATCAGGTTCTTCAACATCAGCTTCAGGCTCATCCTCAGTATCAAGCTCGACATCAGAGTCGTCTTCAACCTCAGGAGTAGACTCTTCAACTTCTTCAGTCTCTGAATCAGCTTCAGTATCGGGTTCGTCGTCAATGTCGTCATCAGGTGCTTCCACGTCTTCCTCAGGTTCGGGGAGTGGTTCTTCCTCAACGGCGCTCTCCTCAATTTCAACCTCAGGTTCAGTTTCAACCTCAACTTCAGCCGCAGCCTCTGGTTCAGGTTCTACTTCTGGTTCTTCATCAACGATAGCATCAAGTTCTGCAGCCAGTTCTGACTCGTAGTCTTCAGACTCAGCCTCTGGTTCAGAGACTTCATCACCAATTTCATCCAGCGCGTCAAGTCCATCAAGGAGATCCTCTGTTTCGTCACTAAGGATATCCTCGTATTCGGGTGTAGACACGTCATCAATGACTGGAGCCGCTATGTCAAGCTCAGCAAGTCCAGGAGCCAGTAATTCAGAGATTACCATGCCCATGTTCTTGATGCCGCTAACACTGGCAAACTTGCCGTTCTCAACAGATTTCGCAGCCTTATTGATCTGCTTGATCTGGTGAGGAATTCTGTATCTTCGAACACCTACACCAACTCCAACTAATGCTATGAAGAGTCCGCTCATCAGAAGAATGAGCTGCAACATATACACAGGTAGTACAAGAAGTCCATGTAGAGGTGCAAATGGAATAAATCCGAGTAAATCGATTGTTGCTGGTCCTATGTTGACTGTGAAGGCGTGACTCGTCTGGTTCTCGTACAGGGGAGCTGCGATAGACAGATAGAGTGTATACGCGTCAGTCTGAGTACTACCAATTTCCTCGCTATTCAAAACAATATAGAAGTTACCACCAGTTTCATTGAAAGTGAAGTCATTAAGACTGAATGTTGTTTCAGGTGTGACTAGACTGATTGTCGAAACAGTGGTTGTTCCAATTGGCAGGTTATCCGACATATCAACGAACTTGAATGAAATTGTCAGT
Organism: Candidatus Thorarchaeota archaeon; assembly: GCA_016840245.1. Next base: position 717 of record JAEOST010000767.1, on the reverse strand, counting down.
GTTTGACCATCTTCCATCGAGTATGTTTGGGGTATATCGATATTCGTACGAGCATACAAATACAGTGTTGGATTAACCACCGATTCTGAGAAGTTTGTATGCTTCGCTGTAATTTCAAGTGTGAATACACCGGGTACTAGACTTACATCGATACTTGATGGATTGAAGAACAGCTCATAGAGTCCTGTATCTGGATTATATTCAGCAGTCCTTGTTGCACCACCATACTCCATTGTAACAGTAGCGTTTGCTGGTAATCCTCCAGGTATAGATACCTGAGTGTCATCAAGTATATAATCAAGGTAGATAGTGTAGCCTGATTCTCCATAGAAAATCTCATACACCAACTCGTCACTTGATAACGAAGTTTCAACCTCATTCACCGTTACTGACAACTCGAGGTCTTGAATCGTATAGTTCTCATTGATCACTCTGATGTATACAGTGTATACGTTTGCAGGAACCTCACTGGAGTCAACAACTATGAAGTAGTCCTGACTACCATCATAGTAGGTCAGTGGGTGTAGGTCAGTAAATCCACTCCAAATGTAGTTCACATCTGCATATGTGATAGGAACTTCTCCACCATGGATACTATTCACACTCACGCGAATATCAAATGTTTCGGACCACTTGACAACGATGACGTCTTCAAGTTCAAAATCCTTGACAATCTCACCAGGTATTGGTACAACAAGAACCGATGAGGTATTCGTG
>JAEOST010000766.1 GCA_016840245.1 Candidatus Thorarchaeota archaeon | reverse complement strand
TTAGCTACCATCCATTAGCATTGTCAAACGTTCTTCGAAAACTGGTTGAGAGCTCCATAAAGGATCATAGTATCAATGGTGAGATGTTCATCTTACACTCTTGGGCGAATGGTCCTCCTGGGAGTATTTTGCGGCTTGTGGAAGACCAATAGAATGGTCTGAGGTAAGAAATTCAACAAGACACTTCAAACATTTACCCGAAGACTTGTTATCATCATGTAATCGAGGTCCTGCTGGGGTCTGATAACCCTGTATAATTCATAAAGTGGTCTTTTTATTTATATATGAAAGGCAAAAGAAGCCCGCATAACCCTTCTTTCCTTCAACAATCTTCTAAGAAATCCCCGCACTTTCAGGAGAAACCAGTTATTCAACTTCTGTTTCCATTTTATCATCAGTATGTTTGAACAACATATTGATTGACCGAAAGGAGTTGTAAAGAATGACTGAAGTAAAAATGTTCACGAAAATTGCACTGCTGGCGTACGGCATTGTTTGTCTGCTATTTGGTTTCATGTATATTTTGATGGCGGAAACACTCATAGCTGCCCTCTCCCCTGGCTGGGAGGTCAATGTGTTCCATCCAAAAGTGCTAGGAGGATTCTTGGCTGTCATAGGATTTTTTGATCTTCTAATGGTCCTCTACAAGGGATGGGATTGGGAAAATATCAAAGTGGCGCATATGGCACTATTCTCTTTCATTATTCCCATGATTGTTGGACAAATTCTTGCAGTTGCCTTACTACCAGTAACTGCTGCATTTGTCGGCGAGATGTTCATTGAGATACCCTTAGAGTCTGTGCTTCTGATTCTTGGAATCATTGCATATTTGAAACAGGGTGAATGAACGAGAACAGAGGAGGGGGGAGACCTTCTTTGTTTTTCTCTCTTTTTTGGAAGCTTACAACTAGTGCTCGATGTAGGAGATTCATCCTAGATAATCGAACGCAAGACTATTGTTCAGGATTATCTATCAATCAGCAGTAGCGAGATGAAGTAGATGCCCAGGGAAGAACCACCTAAAACAGGTCCTGATGCTCCTCACAACCTTGAGGCAAATGCACGAGAATATTTCAGAAACGCGGAAACATTTCGAGAAAAAGATCAACAGAGAAGCATGAGAGAATGTTATGAAAAAGCATTGGAGTTAGGTAGCACTAGTGACACCCCTGATGGACTGGCAATTGCATCTGAGGCATCCCTTTACCTTGGTCACATCGCCAAGACCCGTAGTGCCTGGGGATTAGCTATTGAGAGGTATACAGAATCCATGGATTTGGGGGGAAGGTCCAAGACCCCTGAAGGTCTCTATGCAGCTGCCAGAGCTGCATGGAATCTTGGTAACACGTTTGAAGAAGCAGGTATGGAAGGGCTCATGGATGCTTTTCGTAATGCAATTGAGTTTGGTAGAGAATCGAAAGTGCCTGACGCGCTTGAGGTCGCTTCAAAGGCCGCATTCAATCTGGCTGTAAACAAGTATCCTGACACCGGTGCTGCTAGTCCTGAAATCATTGATGACATAATTGGTGTGTGGCGCGAAGCCATTGAACTTGGTAAAGAAAGTGGCACGCCAGATGGTATGGAAGTCGCTAGCAAGGCTGAGAAGTACATAGCAGAGCTTTTAGAAATAAAAGAGTAAATTTGCTGGTGTGAGCACGTATATAACATCAAGCAATTCAGCGGAATCAGAATGAATCAATCTACAAAGAAATCTGGGAGAAGTCGCAAGAACATCCATCTAGGAGATACTGTTGATATTATCATGAAGAAGGATCAACGCACCAACAGACTCACTCGAGGTATCGTGAAAGACATCCTGACTAACTCCTCTACTCATCCGCGTGGTATCAAAGTCCGCTTGCAAACTGGCCAAGTCGGACGTGTCCAGACAATCATCAAACCACACACATAGCAATCCAGAACACTTAGTGGTTCTCCAAGAGTTTGTGAAAAGAAGGAATGAACATGGAGCAACTTGCTCCCTAACAGACTGATTGACCCTAGTCATCCCACTTCAAGTAAGAGTAGGGTTTGAACTCCTCAGTATCAACTTCAGTAAGAACATCCCCTTTCAGCATGGCTGTGTTTCCAACAGTAAAGGTAGCCCCCACCATCTTCACGACCTCGACCACATTCCAGGGATCATATTTCGATGGTGTGAACTTGATGTTTCCATGTCCAACTCTGACTGTTTTCCGTGAGTAGGTCACTGGGCTTCTGATAAGACGTGGTGGATAGTCGAATCCGCTGGCGTCTTGTGCTGGAAAGTGTTTATAGACGAATGTAGTATTTTGGCCTTCGAAAGGTCCGATTTGCATCTCAATGGATTCTTCTTCAGAGATGGTCTTCATAACTTTACTCGCCATCTCTACAAGTTTTACACCTCTACGTTTTCCCCAACCACTTGCACCTACACGCCCACGCTTGAACTTGATTTCGGCCATCTTCTTAGGGTAACCAAACATCTCCCTTCCCAGTGCCATACCCATATCGTTGTCAACATGCATAGCAACTATGTACGCCCCAATCTCTCCCTTGTACTTACACAATAACATCAATGCAGTTTCATGATAGGAAATCCCGAAGTTTGTTCTTGGAAACTCACAGACATAGGCTCTTGCAATGGGAGTGTCGAATGGTTCGAGTGGTGGAGGTAACAGTTTCTCAACAATTTCTGGCTTAGTTTCCCAGATTATGTTCAACGACTCAGTGTCATAGAACTCTGCGGAATCTAGT
>JAEOST010000765.1 GCA_016840245.1 Candidatus Thorarchaeota archaeon | reverse complement strand
CGCTAGCCCTAAACGAATCATGAATTGCTCTCCAACAAAGTCGCCTATCATTCCTTCGGTCACCAAGCGCTTATTTGGTGGATTGTTCAATAGGTCATTGTGGTGCCCAATATGATTGAAGATGATGACCTGTTGGATGAAGAGGAGGAAGATTGGGCTGAAGATGAGGAGTGGGATGAGGAGGAGTGGGGAGATGAGTGGGATGATTTCGATGATGGTGACTGGTAGGTCATTTATTCGAAAGAGTATTAGCGAAAAGGGAGTATGTAATCTAGGGAACAACAAATGGCAAATTGGCGACTATCTTGTTTTCCATTGGTCCTTTTCATGTGGGGAATCCCATTTTGTATAGTTGGAATAATTGGAGCATTCGCTATCGCAACTGGCTTTACAATATTTATCGGCGTAGATTTACCGATGGCAATAATTGGCCTGACATTTGGTCCTTGGACAATCATAGCTGGGATTTTTCTAGCTAGAGAATGACTGTATTGCCAACCTGCAAGGAGTAATGCGAAAACCTACTCTAGAAGATACCACTCTTCATCATGGTCTGGCAGTCGCAACCAGCATCCTTTGGAATGTCATCAATCATTGCAAAGGTGAGTTTCCTCACTCGCTCAACATTCTCAGACATTGTCTTCAAGACGAACTCATGTGTTACTGGTCCATCCTCACCATGGACATCATAGTCTGTAGGCATGGATATGTTCACAAAGCAGATCCCAGCCTCTCTTGCTAACGAAGTTTCGGGGTATGCAGTCATTCCGATGACTTCCCAACCCTGACCATTAAAGAACAGAGACTCTGCTCTTGAAGAAAACCTTGGCCCATTGATACAGACATAGGTTCCATCCTTATGATGTTTGAAATCCAGTTTGTCAGCAGTCTCAGATGCGACCTTTCTTAATTCTGGACAAAATGGATCAGCAAAGGTGAGATGAGCAATTGTACCTCCATCAAAAAAAGTATCCTTTCTCTGACCAAAGGTCCTATCAAAAATTGAGTCCGCGATAACGAACTCCCCAAGTTTTACCTTATCAGGTTGCAGACTGCCACAAGCAGCTGGACTAATGATGCGCTTGACACCTAGTGCCTTCATTCCCCAGATATTTGCTCGGTAGTTAATGGCATGTGGAGGAATTGTATGACCCCGTCCATGTCTTGCTAGGAACACAAAACTGCGACCTTTTACCTTCCCAACGATGAAGTTATCGGAAGGTGCACCATAAGGCGTGAATACCTTAGTCTCAATGGGATTTTCAATCAATGTTGGGTCATAGTTCCCAGAACCACCAAACATTCCAATTTCAATTGGCAGAAGGCTTTCTACCTCTGCGGTCTTAGACCTATCCAAAGCAACAAAGTCAAGCTTCGCCTCGAATGCCATTCTAACGTTCAACTCCTAGAATTCAATAAGAACTCATACCTTCTCCCATTTATAGGTGATGAAATATCGTTTTGCAATACGCAATGTATTAATCGCACTATTATCGTAGTACTAGGATTAGAAGAGGGAAATATAATGGACATGCAAGAGATGAAGACACCAATCGGTGTGTTGAGAGTCATTACCGTAATTTCAGTAGTAGCATTGTTGATCATGTACTATATCACTGATATTCATGACTTGTTTCTGATAAGCTCAATCGTAATCAGCGTACTTGCACTATTCAATCTGTTAGGCGCATACATTTCTAAGAGTCCAGGATATGTGAAGTTCACAGCACTACTCTTCATCGGGATGGTTTGTGGAACTATTGGAGACTTTCTCATGGCAGGGAAGTTTTCGATAATTGGAGTCAGTCTGATTGATGGGATTCTTTTCTTCAGTATCGGACACGTATTCTATCTCATCAGTCTTAGAAGAAAATCACCACTTCTATTTCAAAAAGATGAATCAAAGAGCGGTATTATAAAACCCAACCTTGTTCTCTGGTTAATCTTTGCCATTAGTGGTGTAGCGATTGTCTTAGGCACAGCCTATAATCCAGCAGAGATGGTCATAGTGATTGGTGGAGTCTTCTATATCGCTCTCCTATCATCACTCTTAGGATTTGCTGCAACAAAATGGAGAACAAACCTACCTCGACCATATGCAATGTTGCTGTTCTTAGGCTTCGCACTGTTCCTGTTCTCCGACTGGGGTATTGCAGTTAACAACCTCACTGTACCAGGATTCATGCATGCCTATGTCGTTGGAGGAACGTACATCTTTGGACAATTACTGATACATCTGTCAACATGGTTTGTATCAAATGATGAGAGAGTGTAATCACTGGGTTACAGCAATCTTCTGACTCTTGGAGTCGACACTGGCCACATAGATGAGGCCAAGGACAATGAGAATAAGTCCACCCATTACAATTCCTGATGTCATTCCATAAAGTTCCTCAATATGTCCGAACATCTGATGAATTATCTGACCTACTATGAAAACAATGAAACCGGCCACTGGTATGAAGAAGGAGTTTCCACGTTCACGCTGTTCAATGACAAGATCATCAATGACTGATGCAACTGGAGCATCGGATTTCTTTACATCAGACCTGTAGAAACGAGTTCCATCCTCAGTAAGATGACCTGATAAGATTCCATCTTCAACTAATTCAAGCAGAAGTTCGGTGGTCATTTCCTCATCGATTCCCAGTGCTTCGCTAATCATTTCAATAGAGCTCATATTGGAATGTTCCACTAGGTCACGAAGATTGTCTTTCGATTGTGCTGGATTAGATGAAGTTGTTCCTTGAATCATTGTAGTTCACTCATTTTCATATTGTCACTGAATATAACCCGAAGCCACATCTAAGGGTCACCCATCGAGGTCACGTTTTGAGTACTCTAATAGTATTATTGTGCTTGTGGTTAGGGCAATTGATTGTATCTAAATATACATGGCATAGAATGCTGGCAGTTTCATAGACTCGAACACAGAATCGTCAGGTGCTTCAGACAACTACACATCTGAGAAAGAGAGAATGATACCTCTCATTATTTACCTGAAATATGTGACATGATTCTGAACTCTGCTCATGCTGTGTTTCTTCTTGGCTATTCTTCAGACTATCTTCAGACATCTTCATCAGTAACGTCAGGGTCAGTTGAAGGTATTCATAACAGTGCATCTCGTTCTATCCGAGCTAAGAAATCTATCCTGTAGAGTTATATGACCCATTGCATTGAAACGCAGGTCCTATTTGTAACAGTTGAGAGGGCTCGAAAGGGTTTAAGTTCGTTAAAGTTGTTGATAGGACATCGGTTGTTGAGGGAAATTGACAGAGAATAGAAATGAAAGAGTAACCATCCGCCAATGGCTGGCTGAACATGCTCGAGAAAGACATGTTCACTACACTGAGATTGCATCAGCACTTGGTCGGGATCCGGCTTCAGTTTCAGCATCTCTGTCAATAGAAGGAAGACAGGCAAGGGACGATACAAGACCACCCTACTTTGTACGTGTTGCACCAGGACTCTATAGATACAATGACATCTGTGAAGGAGCTGTTGATGAAGACTCCATCTCTGAAGTCAGTGCACGAGCAAAGGAGTTCAACATGGTCACGCGTATGGAAATAACGAAAGCAATTGCAGACCTGGACCTGGTTGCCTTTGAAAAGTTGGCGAAGATCATTCTCCTCAACGCAAGGGTAAGAGTAGAAGATATTGTAATCCATGAGCACTATAATGGTACAGTTGTGATGTCGACCGGATGGGTAGATGATAGTGGCGGGTCACCAGTTGTTATCTTAGCTGTGAAATGTGAGCTTGATGAGGAGATAGATGTTGACACCATTCGGAAATTACGGGGACTGCTACCTGTATTGGGTGCCAATCAAGGAGTCCTAGTATCGAATGGTATCGTCACTGTAGATGCACGGAATGAAGCTCTAGGTTACATCATTAATGGAGATAAAATGGTAAAGAATGCAGTCCAGCCAATCCACATAATGGACAAAGACGTTCTGCTAAATATTCTGTTTGAGAGTCGGACCGGAATCCGATCGAGAAGTGTCGAAGTATTCCTAATCGATAATGATTTCTTCGAGAGACTTCAGATTTAGGACTCTTATTTGTGATAGAGATTGAGTACAATCTCTACAGCTCGCTCTACAAATTGTGGACAGATTTCAGTAAACACCCCTGCATCACTAGCTTTCTTGCGTTCATCTGGGATCTTCATGTCAACCTCAATAAGATCATCACAGAGTGTGGTTCCGTATTCTTCGATAAAAGCTCTCTGGAACTTGTAAGCATACTTCCCACTCAGCTTCTTATGTTCATTTACATCACTGTGTTTCTGACCAGCCAAGACTCCAAGTGCCATTATCGCACCAGTCACTGCTCCACAGGTTCGGCCTTGATACGACATACCACCCCCAAAGCCAGCAGTAAGAAGAGTGGCTTCATCGAACATAAGTCCCTCGTGCTCCAATACAGACCTCAAAACAGCCTGTGCACAGTTATAGTCAGACTCAAAATATTTCTTTGCAGCACTAGACGCCTTATCTGACATCAGTTTCCACCGTCAGATGCTCGGATGTTATGCCATAAAAGGTTCCTAGCAAAACTGTCGCTCTATTCTGCTCTCAAGGTGAGGATTCAATGACACAGAATTAACTGAATTTTGTTCGTATTTGATAGAGATTTATGATTGTTGTTTCGAATAGGTTAACTTTAGTGGACATTCTGTTTCATTTGTATCTTGCTATTCGAATACATTTGTATTATGAAAACCAATTTATATGTATAATTGTTTAGAATATCATGATATTAGCGAACATTTATTTACTCCATGCGCTGACCCAGTCGCAACATCATCGGTTAAACCGGATGTGAACTATAGTGGACTACGACGAAGAATTAGACGTATGTGGATCAGTCTGCCCTATGCCAGCTCATAAGACCTTGCAGAAGCTTGGAAAGATGAAACCTGGTCAGGTGCTCAAAGTAATCTCTGATTACAAGGCTGCTACTGAATCAACCCCCCGTTATGTCGCAAAGACCAAGCACAAATTCTTGGGAATTGAGGACGATGAAGACAATGATGGGTGGGCCATGTACTTTGAAGTTGTAAAATAAATAACGAGAGGAATTACTATGAGTTTAGCAATTATACTTGGTGGTCTTGTTATTGGTATTCTATTTGGCTTAGCATTGCAACGAGGACGGCTGTGTTTTAACTCAGCAATAAGGGACCCCTTAATCTTCAAGGATTATACCTTGATTAAGGCGGTCTTCATGGCAATCGCTGTAAGCATGATAGGATTTGCGATAATGGGATTTGCTGGATTTGTACCAGCTCCTAAACCATTCATGCCTATTGCGCAGCTGGTTGGAGGATTCGTATTCGGAATGGGTATGGTCCTAGCAGCTGCATGTGCAAGCGGAGTGACCTATAAGACCGGTGAAGGTATTATGGTTGCATTCGTGGGTCTGTTGGGTCTTGCGTTGGGTGGATTTACTGCCAAATCTGGAGCTCTAATGGGAGCAAAGGATTACCTTCAGAACCTTGTGAAGGTTAATGGCCTTACTTGGATAGGCGTTCTTGATACTACTCCAGTAACTGGCAATTTACTACTCTACCTAATCGTTATGATGCTTGCAGGAGTTGTCTTTACTGCCCTGATGACATGGAAGTTCATGCTTCCTGCATTCAAGGAATGGAGAGCTGCAGAACAAGGCGGATTTGTTGACATCTTCTTCAAGAAGGGTTGGCCCTGGTGGATGACTGGCATCATTGTTGCCATCATTAACATATCTGCATGGGCTGTGGGAGCAAGTGTAACAGCAGCAGAAGTAGTACCATATAATTACCCATTGGGTATTACTGGAGGATGGATTGCCATTCTTAGTGGATTTACAACTGGTACTGCTGACGCACTTGCATCACTACCATGGCTAGCATGGGTTGTGATGGGTCTCATCTTTGGATCATTCGTCGGTGCCAAGGGCGCTGGTGAGTACAAGATGTCATCACCAAAGACTGGCAAGCCAATCATGCTCGCTTTCATTGGCGGGCTCATGTTAGGAGTTGGAGCAGTCTTCTCAGCTGGATGCAATATCACGAACCTACTAAGTGGGATCCCACTACTCTCTGTAGGCAGTCTTACATTTACAGTATTCTGCTTCCTCGGAGTATGGTTCATGGCTTATTTGATCTTCAAGGTCCTTGATAAGTCAGAGATTCTTGAGTAGATAAAATTAGAAACAGGGACCGTAATGGTTCCTGCTTTCATTTCTTTTTTCAGGGAAATTAAATTTGAACCCTGAAGTCTTCCTTAATCTTCTTGTAGACACTCATCTTAGTGACTTTGACAACATCCTTGATTGTGCCAATTGTCTTTATGGCATTGTCAATGTCATTTGGTGTAGCACAACAGATATGCACGAGTAAATCAAAATCGCTGAAGATACTGTACACACATTTTACTCCCTGAAGTTTGCCAACATCACCACCAATCTTGTCAGCATCAGCACCTGGTTCTAGGTAGAGCATCAACCAGAGATTCTCCTTGAAACCCAACTTGTCACAGGAAACAACAGCAGAGAATCCTCTAATCACATCAAGTTCCTCTAGCTTCTGAACCCTCTTACTAACTGTTGCGACACTAATTCCTAACTCTTCTGCAATATGATTGAAGGAGGCACGACCATTCCATTGCAGTATTGATATAATATCAATATCAATTCTATCTATTTCAGGATGGTTGTCGACGAGCTCCTGTAGCTCACGTTCACTTCGACTATAGGGGCTTTTCAGCATCACTTCTCTCTTTGGTAGCTTGGTCATTTTCCTCGTTCTTTTTGAGTGCTTCATATCCATATTAGTCAAACCCTATATGACTCCTTGTATGATTGGAGAGGCTATGATATTAATTAATAAATGTTTATTCACTAAATCATGCGATTACCGAACATTTATTTAGTTATTTACTTGGTCGCGATACAAACACAAATCGTTTGTGACTATGATGACTAAGAAGAAGTTTCTTTTCCTCCTATCCAAAGCACCCTATGATAAGGTCAATACATTTACTGGCGCTAGAATTGCATTGACGACCCGAATGGAAGAGCACGAAGTAAAAGTTGTTCTTGTTGAAGACGGAGTATATGGTGCAAACAAGAACATAGATGCCATGCAATTCTACAACATTGCTGAATATCTTAGTGACTTAATTGAGATGGGCGGACAGGTCCTGATCTGTGGAGCTTGCATTCGAGAGCGTGGTATCTCTGAAGAGAGCTTGATTGAGGGAAGCGAAGTCATTGACATGTTCAAACTCGTCGATACGATGGGTGAGGCGGATCAGACTATATTCTTCTAGAATTGAAATCAACGTGGTGATTAAGAAATGTCGAAGACCAATTTCAGTACACCCCCAAATGTCTATGATCCATCTAAGAAGGATGAGGAGATTATCAGCGCAATGCAACGGGCAGGATACGAACCCAATGCGTGTATGCAATGCGGAATGTGTACAGCAAGCTGTCTCTCCGGTCGTTGGACAGCAATGCGGACTCGGAATATCATGGTGCGGGCATCATATGGTGACCCAACTGTGCTAGCAGACCCAGATATCTGGTTATGTACAACATGCTACAATTGTTTTGACAGGTGTCCAAGAGACCTGAAAGTCACTGACGCAATTGTAGAACTCCGCAACCTAGCATCAGCTCGCGGATTCATGAATGACAAACATAGGAAGACAGTAGAGATACTGCACAAAACAGGCCATGCGGTTCCCATTAATGATAAGGTGAAGGAAATCCGTAAGGAGCTTGGTCTGGAGGAGGTTCCTCCTACAATCTTTGTACATCCCGATCAAGTTGAATCTCTCAAGCCACTATTCAGAGTGGCCTACGATAATGAGGAGGAATAGGATT
>JAEOST010000764.1 GCA_016840245.1 Candidatus Thorarchaeota archaeon | reverse complement strand
CTGGACAGGTCATTGCACATTCTTCCAAATTGGTCATTAGTCCGCGGTCCCACAGTCCCAGGACTATTACATCGACCACCCTTTCGGCGCATATTAAGCTATTTCGGTTGTCGCCTTCTAGTAGACCTATTCTCGTATCACAGATACCCTCGTTCTTCAAGGACCTCTCTGAGAAGAGATGGAAAGTCTGTGAAGATGCCATTCACTTCCATGTCAAGCAATTGCTCCATCCCCTCTCGGTCATTGATGGTCCAGACATGGACTGCGATGTCCCTCTTGTGTGCTGCAGCTACAAACCGTGGAGTGACGATCTGGAGTGAGCCATAATACTCAGGAACTTGGAATGCCTTATACTTCACAGACCGCACAAAGAGTCTCATTGATTTCATCATGGTTCCGATTACAAAGTTACGGACCTCATTGGGATGAGCCGATGTGGGTATCATAGGAGCTCTCTTTCTGAACCTCTTCAATTGCGGAGGGTTGAAGGAGGCAATCATGATGTTCTCAGTTCTCTGATTCTCCAACAAGATCCTAGCAACTTCATCAGGTGCTTCTTTGAACGTGTCCTTGATGTCTAGGTTGAGGATGGTGTCCGGGAATCTCTTGAGTGCCTCTTCTAGAGTAACGACTGTCAACCCCTTTCCTCTAAATGGGTATGTTCGACCAACATCAGTTGTGAAGTTGTAGCCCAAATCAAACTGCAACAACTCGTCCAACGTCTTCTTTCGGACCTTCTCATCCTTTCCTGTTATGCGAACCAGGTCCTCATCATGATAGAGGATTGGCACGTTGTCCTTTGTGAAGCGAATGTCAGACTCAAGGACATCCACACCAATCTTTACAGCAGCCTCCAGTGCTAGAAGGGTGTTCTCAGGTATATTGCCTGACTCTCCGCGATGGGCCATGATCAATGGACGCCCAATGTCGAAAATCATCTTTGGTCCTCAGAAATAAGAAGACTCCATTCGCCATAAGTCCTCCTGATAAAGGTACAAAAAGTGAGCCAAGTTTATATGGTTTCAGAAGTTAGACTAAACTAACTCTTGTGTGTGGGGTGTTTGTATGCAGCAGACTAGGAGTATCGATGAACTCTGGGATTTAACAGAGGCGGATATGCGAAGGGGTCGCGGTGCCCATAACCGTGAAATCACTAGAACAATGCGCGGAGACCCCGGAGAAACTTTGCTGTATGCAGTGCTCTGTTCAATCTATGAGGGTCATAACACAAAACCTGCCCTGTATTCTCACTTGGAGTCTATGTTTGTAGTTCGTATGAACAGGATGACAGTATCTCCTGTGGATGTGGATGAGTCTCTTCAACACGCACTGAATGAGAATTTGATTATCCAATCTGAAGACGCGTTCAACCTCACACAGCATGGAATTGATATTCTTCGACTCTCAAGAACGACTGTACTCCATGAAGGATACTGGATGAAACTATTCCTTCAGGAGAAATGGGTCGTCTTGACCTCGGCTCTTGTCCTGATTTTTCTGGTTCTTTTCAAGCTCTCGATTGGTTTCAACATAGGTAGTCGTGCTCTGATGACCGATGGTCTTGAGAACCTCACTGACTTGGTTGTTGTAGGAATCATTGCACTCAGCTTGAGATATGATCGTGACCGTCTTGGCGCGATTGCGATTATGGTCTTCATGTTGGCATCCGGAGCACTTCTCGGATATAATGGAATTCTGAGGTTGATCTCCCCTGAAGAGATGAGCGTAACATTCTGGGGCTATCTTGTGGCCATCTTCTCTAGTGGATTGAACTGGATCCTCATTTGGTACAAGACGATAGTTGGGAGAATGACTGGAAATCTGGCACTTGTGAGTGATGCAAAGGAAGACCAGACTCATATCAGAATTGGTGTTGGCGTTATAATTGGACTTCTCTTTGCGGAGTTTCAGATCTATGTACTCGACTCGATAGTCGCAATACTCATAGCTATGGTAATCATCTGGGAGGGCATAGAGGCTCTACGTGAGATACTGGAGGCTGGAGATGACCTGAGCGTCGATACAATACATCTGGCAGCTGCTGATACTTATGACGATCTCATGACAGCCTGGTTGCTGGCCAGACTTGCTAGAGGTCCTGACAGCACAGAGAATCTCAACCAGGCATTCATCAAGGGAATTACTATCGGTCACAGGTACTTCGATGTGCATGCAGTACTCGGTTTCAGAAATCTGGAGGAAACAGGCATTCTCAAACATATCCAAATTGCAAAGCGTAGTGGTCTAGT
>JAEOST010000763.1 GCA_016840245.1 Candidatus Thorarchaeota archaeon | reverse complement strand
CAAAAGTAGGTCTTGTTTTCTCTTCTAGTCGACAGATACTGTCAATCAACACTACCTTGAGCCCCTCTGTTCCAACCGTGGATTGAATTACATTGGTGAGTTCATCTATGTCAGTACCATCTACATCTACCAGTAGATCCGGACCTATTGCATCCACAATCTTCCTAATACTGACCGAGGTATCGTTCTCAATTCCATGCTTTGCCCCTGGATGGGCTTGAAATCCAGTCATAGCTGTGGTCTTGTTGTCCAGTACCAGAAATGTGAGATTCGCATTTTTATGTCTGGCATTAACAAGAGCCGGGATACATGAATGGAAGAAGGTCGAATCTCCTGCAACTGCAATGACCTTGGAATTCATACCAAACTTGTGAAGCTGCCCTAGACCATTGGCCACACCAATTCCTGAACCCATCGCTTGCATTGTTTCCATTGTTACATCATAGAAGACTCCAAGTGAATAGCATCCGATGTCTCCTGCAACAAGGATGTTTTCCTTCATCCTCTTCTTGATCTTCTTGATTGCCCAGTAGACATTCCTGTGCGTACATCCTGCGCAGAATGTTAGTGGTCTTGGTATGAGAAGTGACTTAGCTTTCTTCCTCTCTTCCTGTTTTTCATCCTCTTGCACTTCATTGGAAATATCCACAATCCGTGTCACAGCTCTCATAGCAATGTCTGTGTTCAATTCTCCTGAGAACGGTACTGTTCCATCTCTTTTTCCGTAGAACGATGTCGGGAAATTAGAATCAGCTAACTCCAACTCAGCAAAGAGGGCTAATGCTTGCTCTTCAACAAAGGGGTCAACCTCTTCAATAAACAGTACCCTCTTCTTATCTCGTGTCCAATCCAGTAGTGGTATCAGAGGCATTGGATAGGTCGTAATAAGCTTGACAATATCGACCGATGTGACACCCAACAACTCTATTGCTTCAAGTGCGTATCTGTATCCGACTCCGCTGGCAATAATGACTGTGTCGCTGTCTACTCCCTCTCTGACAGAGTTAAACAAAGATGCTTCAAATTCCCTATGAATCTCACTCCGTTTCTCATCGAGTTCTTGGTGTCTACGGTCTGGATGGGGTACATTGTAGAGTCCTTCTGGTAAGGTCTGTTTTAATTTGCTAGTACTCTTCTCTAACTTCCCAGTATCAACAAGTGCTCTCGAATGACTCAATCGTGTTGTGCTTCTGACTATGACAGGAACTCCATAACGCTGAGAGATATCATATGCGAAAGGTATGACATCCTTGGCATCCTGACAGGTTGAAGGTTCGATTAGCGGGAGATACGCAGACTTAGCATAGAATCGCGAGTCCTGTTCATTGCTTGAACTATGTCCCTGAGGATCGTCACACACAACAATAACTAGCCCACCTGGACCTGTGCCAGATAGGTTGACGTTCAACAGAAAATCTGCAGCCACATTCAATCCAAGTGACTTCATTGAACATAGTGCGGGAATCCCCATCCAGCTTGCTCCTGCCGCAGCCTCAAGAGCCACCTTCTCATTTGTGCTCCACTCAGTGTAGATTCCCTGCGCTTCAGATACAGCAATCAATGCCTCCATTATCTCAGTAGAAGGTGTACCAGGGTATGCTGTGCAAAATCTAACTCCTGCCTCAAGAGCCCCCCGAGCTATGGCCTCATTCCCACTCATCATAATAGTTCCAAGGTCGGGATTGCCAATATCTACCATAAATAGAAGACAAATCCTTACAGACACAAAACACTTTCGTAAAGACCTTGTTTTTCTACCAAAGAACAAGAATCAAAAAGGCGTGGCTATGTGAAACATTGCAATGAGCGATAGCAATGAGACCAAGAAGAAGATTATGCATCTTCTCTCAGTATCGCATGATAAGGATGTGGATGGGCTCGCATCTGCAGCGATATCAAAACGATATGCCACCTCCAAGGGATTTGATTTTGACGTTATTCTTACAGACTATGGCTCATTTGAACAGGTATTCTCTTCCATAGCTAGCAGAAGGAACACACTGATTATTATCACGGATCTTGGTATGGATGATTCATCTCTGGATCTTGTAATCACCAGTTTGGGGCGTGCAATTGAGCAGGGCTGTAGAATCGTGTGGTTAGACCATCATCAATGGTCTGATAAAGCAGTCAAAGCAATTCTTGGACTAGGAAACAAACCTGTCCTGAAGGTCAATCATGATTACTGTGCCGCTGAGATTGCATTCAAAGTACTAATGCCAAGGGACGAAATAGCATCCGAATTGGCTACAATTGCGCATGATACTGATTTCAATCTTCGAAAGATTGACGCAGCATCCGCATTGACAGATGCTCTTTCTGTGGTTCGATTCAATGCTATGGACAGGAAGGAAGACTTGACAGAGATTCTTCGTCCTATCCTTGAGAAGCTTGCTGAACATGGTATGGATGGTGTCTGGGATAGTGGTGCTGGCCGATTCAAAGATACACAACTGGATCAGAAAGTGAAACACTACAGAAAAGAGAAATTGAAGAAGATGCGGAAAGCATTAGCAGGCCATTGCGATCAGGAGTTGTACGGTCGACTCGTCCGAATAATTGAGATGCCCCATGGTGTGACAACAACCGATATTGGTACTTACCTAGCCATTGCAGAGAATCTGAAAATAGGGGATGAACAAATACCCGTTGCAGACCTACTCATGACTCTAAGCCAAGGTGGTATGCTTGGCTTTCGTCGTGCAAAGGACACGGTATTATGTAATGCAGCAGCCAAGCTATTTGACGGTGGAGGCCATCCCTACGCTGCAGGTGGAGAGTATGGATCTTACGAAGACTTTCAAGCTGTCTGTGATGACATCTTTCTCATCTTGTCGAAGGATAAGAGCTGGATTGCTGAGACTTAGTTTTCCACCGAGCTTTCTTTTGAATCAATAAACAGGTCTATGAAATCTTTTCCACTCTGCCAAAGGTCTTCAAAGACCCTCAATGCGTCATCGATTAACAGCGGATTCTCCTCTTTGGTAATGAAAGATGCCTTGTCTGGAAAACTGAGATCTGTAAGAATAAGAACCATCTTTTCGTCATTGAGGGTAAGCATGCGGTAGGTATTCTCATCTCTTACTACTACCCTACTTTGAATCTGCCCTGACATTAATGCTTGAAGAACTGGACCTTCGATATTCGATAGATATTCCGACATATTGTGAAATTCAGCAGTCACGTCTTCAGTAACAAGAAGAAGTACCTGTATTTTCCCTCCTCTTCTTGCAATCTCGATAATTGCTTGTTCTGTGATCCCACTTTGAAAACCACCTTCATCAAGCCGTCCGGGACGCTCAATTATCCTTAGAATATCAACTTCCTTAGAATTCACACAGAGTTGCTCAATGATCATCTTTCTGACTTCTTCAGTGGTTTCGGCTGCTTTCAATACCTCCGGTTTCTCCCGTCCCAGTAGAGTATCATGCAAGTTTGATGCAGCAATCATAATGTCTAAGCCTTTGAGGAAAGTAATCCTATTCTCAATCTGTTCAATCTCATTTACTATGTCAATATGCTTGGCTTGCCTGGCTCGATTTAATCCTTCTGTGATGGTGTCTGTTGTAGCCAGATATCTTCTCGGTCTAGTAATACCATCAATTACGATGAAACCACTCTCTTCTAGATTGCTCAGACATTGATATACCCACGTCTTAGTTAGATCCCTATCAGATGTGTCTCCGATTTGGCTATAGAGTTGCTCAAAAGATACTAACTCTGATGATCCCGACTGAGCCTGCAGTATTGCTTTTACAACCAACATATCTCTTGATGTCAATGTCACACCAAGCATCTCAAGTTGTTCGTTGATGAGATTGTTGGACATTTACTACTCCTCCTTGTTTCCAAATACTTGGCTAGGATCAAAGGCACTGCCAAAGTCCGCAT
>JAEOST010000762.1 GCA_016840245.1 Candidatus Thorarchaeota archaeon | reverse complement strand
GAGATTCGCGAGCCGTAAATTAGTTGACTCCAAGCATCAGCACCCTTGTCCGTAGTTCCAAGTAATCCGAAATAGTCACCATAAGCATACATACTCAGTCGTCTTATTTGGACTTCAACACTACCTGTATAATTCAGATATGGATTGGCATATGAACCTCGAAAGAATGCTTGAAATTTATCAGTTGGGGCAAGGATTACAGCAACTTCGAGTTCATCACGAAGATCCTCTTGTGTCTGATTGAGACCTTCAACCATACCACCCCACCCTTCTACTATATCGAAGTAGCTAAGATCGATTCGTCTATTCTGAATTGAGGCCGAATAAGGTGGAAATGATTCGTATACCTTCCACCAATTATCTGAACTATCTATCAGGTAGATGTATACTTTGAACATCAATCCTCCATAGATCTCTCTCTGAAAGTCACCAGTGAGAGTTACACCATATTCGAAAGTCATATTCACATCGCTTGGCATATTCTCATATTCCCAATCAACAATGTGACTGAACATAATGTAGTCTCTGCTATCTGGATGAAATATTGGGGCGGAGGCATTGTAAAAATCCAATTCTTGACCTGCTGTATGACTCCAGGTCAAATTGAAGTGACTCTCATCAAAAAGTGGAGAGGGATTGTGAGCAGAAGAAAAGCTTGATTGATGATCGCCATTGATTACCACAGTATCTGGCTCGTCAACAAGATACTGATTATCTATGTGTTCAGCAGTAACAACACCAGTTCGGTCAAACACCTGCATCCAACCTGGAGCAAGAAAGGGTGGAGCTATCTTGTTCGATGGTGATGGGTCATATTGGACCAGAAACGGGGCACCAATAGCCATACCCGTATATATTAGCAGAATAATCAGGCCAAGAATACCAATTCGGTGTCGTCGGTACTCCTTCCAGAAATCTCGGATTGAAACGTACCAATTAGCATCACGCCAATCCGTTTTAGCATCGTCACTGCTCATTACTGGATCCTCTGCATCTCTATCTCGTTACCCACCGCCTGCTTGTCATACATAACTAGCAGTTGGTACAAGGGGCGGAATGTGAATGTCTTATCAACGTTTTGAATCACGAAATCAATTTGAATGTAGAATCGTATCCCGTGAAGGATGAATAGGGAAAAATAGAAAGGAATGAGCCCGAAGGCCCATCCTCATGGGGGCACTACTATCCGTACTTGATACGGGGGTCTAATACCCCATATAGGAGATCTGCCACAAAGTTTGCCAAGATAGCCGTGATAGCAATTATCATGAAGATACCTTGGACTACAGGGTAATCCAGCTGGAATAGACTGTCGAAAATATACCGACCCATTCCATACCAATTGAATACCGTTTCAGTAAGCGTTGCTCCATTTATCAAGAATCCGAAGTTCATCGCGATGATCGTAACCATCGGGAGTAATGCATTCTTCAGTCCGTGCTTGTACAGCACCTGATTCTCGTCAAGTCCCTTTGCTCGTGCTGTGAGGATGTAATCCTCAGTCATCACGTCAATGAGGTTGTTTCTCATGTATAAGAAGTAACCACCATAGCCACCCACACCAAGTGTGATCATTGGCAGGAACAGGTGACGAAGGATATCTCCGGCCAAGATAAGAGCCCCATATGGACTCTCCTTAGCAGGCCCCCACAAGTCGTAGTCGATCGTTCTACCTAACGGAAATCCTATTTCTACACCAAACGTAGCCATCGACCACGTTGGTAACCAGAAAGCGAACACCATCAATAGCAGCATACCAAACCAGAATATTGGTAGGGCATAGATGAATAAAGCGACTGTGACGGCTCCTACGTCTTTTCGTGAACCAGGGTCAGCGGCAACTCGGACACCTGTCCAAATTCCCAGTATAATTGAAACAATTGAAGATGTGCCCATCAACAGAAGAGTGTTGGGTAGTCTTGACAAGAGTTCATCCATTACTGGAGTCTTGCTGACGAATGAACGTCCAAAGTTACCTGTGAACATGTTGACCAGATAACGCCAGAACATGTAGATCCAGTCAAAGATGTCTGGATCAGGTACAAGTCCGAACTGGAGGTAGATCTGCTCAAGAGCCTCACGCGTGAGGTTTCTTCGCAGCTCTTCACTGATCATGAGGTCAACAGGGCTGATACCAAGTACAAGTGTCGGGAGCCTGAAGAGGAAAAAGTTGAAGCAAATTACAGCCACCACTAGGAGGACCATGTAAATGCCTCGTCTAATCACGTACTCTCGTAGTCCCATTGTCGACGCTCCTTGTTACTCGGAACATATCGGTACATAGTGTCACTAAGTACCGTGAGCCAATGTAGCAGCCGATGTTCATCCTAATAAGGGTGGCGCTCTAGGCGAGTGAATGTACAACTGCGGAATATTACATTTGTATCACACTGAAAATTAATACAAAGAAAAAGAATGGGAGGAGAGAGGGCCCTCATGGGCCTTCTCAACTCACAAGAACGCTCTAACGTTCTCTAAGTCGTGGATTTAGCACTTGGTCAAGTGTATGTCCAACGAATGTGAATGCCAGTGAAAGTGCTGTGATCATTAAACCAGGGAACACAACAACCCACCAGGCACCGTTGCTGAAACCACCTGCGCTCTGAGCATCAGCGAGCATTCGGCCCCAACTTGGTTCACTAGGATCAGTAAGACCAAGGAAGGCAAGGCCTGACTCTGATAGAATAGCTCCCACCACACCTAGTGTGATGTTTGCAAACAGAATCGGGGTGACGTTTGGTAGTATGTGTCGGAAGATAATGTATGTGTCGGATGCCCCGATTGCTTTCGCAGACTCGACATATGCCTTGTTCTTCTCAGCCATAACCTGTGACCTAATCAGCCTAGACGTCCCTGTCCAACCTAATATCGCAATCACCACAATGATATTTTGGATTGTGGGACCTAAGAAGGCGGCAAGGACCATCATCAGTGGCAGTCCTGGTATGACAAGTAGGAAGTCAACGACTCTCATGAGAGCCTCATCAATTTTGCCACCAAAGTACCCTGCAACAAGACCAACAATGACACCGACTGCAGTAGATAATCCTGTAGCCAGAATACCGATTATCAGAGATATTCGGGAACCATAGATTAGCTGAGCCCAAGCATCTCCACCTTTGTCAGTGCTGCCAAGCATTCCGTAGTAGGGACCATAGGCAACTAGACTGATAGTTTCAAGATGGACTTCAACCTCTCCAGTGTAGTTCATGTATGGATGTTCATGTGGGTTGTTTGGATTCAACTTCTGACGAAAGAGGTCTGTTGGAGCCATGCCCACAGCAACCCTGAGGTTGTCAGTTGGGTCAAGCTGAGATCCATTGACAAATTGTGTGCCAAGCCAGGCATCTTTAATATCAAACCAGCTAAGATCAATACGACGATTTTGGGTTTCAGCCTCGTATGGTGGGTATGACTTGTAAACTTGTGACCAGAAACCAGATGAATAAATAATCCAGACGTAGACCTTGAACATCTGACCTCCGAACTCCTCTGTGGCAAAATCACCCGATAGCTTAACACCAAGCTCAAGTGTCATATTGACATCACTTGGCATAGTTTCGTAGGTCCATTTAAACTCTTGAAAGGTGTATATGAAATCATAACACTGCGGACGTGTTCCAAGAACCGGGTCATCCTCTTCAATGATTCCACCACGTCCTGAGAAGTCGAGTTCGTCCCCAGCCGTATGCCGCCACGTTAAATTCACATGCCCGTCACCGTATGCATAATCGAACATATCAGGTCGTTCGGCATATCTAGTACCATTGGTTATTACCGTGTTAGGTGCGGCACCATATCCAGTCCACTCTGTTTCATTTGGATTGAAATCAAGATTTGGATAAGGCATATAATCATCGGTTAACACACCATCAGGATCAAACACCTGCATCCATCCCGGAGCGAGGAAGGGTGGGGCTACCTTATTACTAGGTGAAGGATCAACGCCACCAGCAAAGACTGGTGCAAAGATCGCCATACCTACGTAAAAAACAAGCACAATGATTCCAAGAATTCCAATCCTGTGCTTTCGGTATTCACCCCAGAATCCTGTAATGCTAACATACCAGTTGCTATCCTTCCAACTGGCTACTTTCTTCTGGTCGTCAGACATCTAATATCCTCCGTGTTCTGAACGGCAAAACTAATGCTTAAGATTTGCCGCATAGTGACACATTCAACAGACGCTCGCACAAGTTCCACTAAAAAACAGTTTGGTCCGGGTACTATCATGTACAAAAACTGTCAGTCGTCAGAAATCGTACCAATTGTGTCTTGAAATGGGTCATAATCCTCATCAATGTCATCTGGTTCTTCGACGCCGCGATCTTCTCGAGCTTTGATGATTTGTTTTGTACGGCGGGCTGCAGCCCAGAGATCTGCGAAGACCATACCAACGAGAAAGATGGTTAGAACTCCAGTCATGGCTAATACAGTTCCAATAAATCCAAAGCCAGGAAGAATGGTCAATGCCCATCCTCCGAAAATCAAAATGATTGGAACTAGTAGGATTCTCTTTTGAGGTGAAGTTCGCGTTCTTGGAAAAGCTCGTACTGACATATTACTCGATTAAGTTTCACACTGGTTGCCCTTTTACTGTTTCGAACTCGTCATTCAGTGTGATACACAATAATCTTACTTGGCAAACTCACTCTTGTTTCTTTGCCGCAGTGCAATTCGTCAATTAATGACCCTTACCCATTGAGCTGAAAGCAACATATTTAAGCCGACCAATGGGCATGCGCTGCTTGGAATGGTTGCGAAAGAAGCCAAATCCAATTCACAGCTCCCGCGGAGAATAAAAACATGCCATTGCTTGACATTAGAAACCTGCGCATGTACTACCAAACCATGAAAGGCTTGGTCAAGGCCGTGGACAACGTTTCACTCCAACTAGAATCTGGAGAGTCCATCGGATTGGCCGGTGAGTCAGGTTGTGGAAAGAGCAGCTTAGCATATTCAATCATGCAGCTTCTCCCACCTGCTGCTAATATTGTGGGTGGAAACGTCTACTTCAAGGGCGAAGACCTGATTCGAAAGAGTGCCAAAGAAATGCGTGACATTCGCTGGAAGAACGTCGCTATCGTTTTCCAAGGTGCAATGAACGCACTAAATCCAGTTTTCGAAATTGGTGAGCAGATCGCTGAAGCCATCCTCATGCACGAAAACGTGACTGAGGAAGAGGCTCTCGACCGCTGCGCCAAATTATTCGAAATGGTTGGTCTTGATCCTAGCCGTATTCACAATTACCCGCATGAGTTTTCAGGAGGAATGCGTCAGAGGGCAATGATTGCCATGGCTCTGGCATGCAATCCAGATCTTGTTATTGCAGACGAGCCAACAACTGCGTTGGACGTAACAATCCAAGCACAAATTCTGAAATTGATGCAGAAGCTACAGAAGGACCTCGGTTTGTCACTGATTCTGATTACACACGACCTTAGCGTAATTGCTGAAACCTGTGATAAGACCGCGATCATGTACGCAGGTCGAATCGCAGAACTGGCCGATGTTGTGTCGGTCTTCAAGGAACCAATACACCCATACGCAACGGGTCTTGTCGGTGCTATTCCTAGTATGGTGAAGGCTGAAAAGAAGACGCTGACATCCATCCCTGGTTCACCGCCAGACCTGATTGAACCACCTCCGGGATGTAGGTTCCATCCGAGATGCCCATATGCCCAGGATATCTGCTCAAGGGAAGAACCATCATTTGATGAGATTGAGCCCGACAGGTGGGTTTCCTGTCACTTCGCAGAGAAGCTGAGAGGCGAGCTATCAGTAGATTTGGAGTAAGGAGGCCAAAATATGACAACCGAAGAAAGTAGAGTTTTGGATCAGTCAACAGTCAGAGAGGGAGAAGCACTTATTGAAGTCCGCAATATGAGAAAGTGGTTCCCCGTAAATACTGGCTTCCTATCATCACTTCTCTACAAACAAGAATTGTTTGTTAGAGCAGTTGATGGTGTCACATTTGACATCTTGAAGGGTGAAGTCCTTGTACTAGCAGGAGAGTCTGGCTGTGGTAAGACAACGACAGGACGATGTGTCCTCCACTTAGAGATACCAACAGACGGTCAAGTTGTTTACGCGGGACAAGACTTGGCTACACTCGATAGACATGAAATCAAGGAACTCAGGAAGAGGATGCAGATCACCTTCCAAGACCCATATGAGTCACTAAACCCGAAACAGAGTATCTATGGAATTGTATCAGAACCCCTCACTGTGCACAAGATTCCACTGACTCCAATCCAGAGGCGTCAGCGTGTACTTGAAGCACTTGAGAGCGTTGCTATCACACCCGCAGAGGATTACATCGATAGGTATCCTCACGAGTTGTCCGGTGGCCAAAGACAACGTATCTCAGTAGCAAGAGCTCTGATTCTGCACCCTGAGTTCATGGTGGCAGACGAGCCTGTATCAATGCTTGACGTGTCAATTCGTGCAGAGATTCTGAACCTGCTCCTACAGCTACGTTCAGAGCTTGGCCTGACATACATGTTCATCACACACGACCTGGCTGTGGCGACATACATTGCAGATAGGATAGCAATCATGTATCTTGGACGCATTTTGGAGATTGGACCTGCCCATGAGGTAGCATTCAATCCTTTACATCCATATACACGAGCACTTATCTCAGCAGTACCTTCGGGAGACCCGACTGTGAAGAAACGAGTTGAGTCACTGAAAGGAGAACCACCAAGTCCAATCAATGTCCCACCAGGTTGCAGATTCCACCCAAGATGCCCATATGCTCAGGAAATCTGTGTACGTGAAGTACCCGAGGACAGAGACATGGGCGAGGGTCATGTTGTCGCATGCCACTTTGCAGGTGAGCTTGGCGACGCACCAATGTAACACATTGATTTGTTTGTACGATGCCGGGATAAGTTCCCGGCACGTTATTCTTATTCGTTATTTATGAGGATGATGTGTTTTCTTGACAGAAGCGGATGATCGACCGAGAGTGCTCCGGGCTATCAAGAAATGTCTCTCTGATTCATACGAGTTCTTCAGTGATGCTATGGATTCACTAGATGAAATCGGAAAGGGATCAGTAGGTTCAGGAATGACTCCACTTGTTGGTGGCTATGCAATAAAAGACCCAAAGGACCAATACAGGACAGCCCTCATCAAATTAGATTCAGCTCAAAAGGCCATGAATCCACTAACAAGACGATTAAAGGATGGTCGTGTCGACCAAAGTCACTTCAAGAGTGAAGAAGCTCTTTTACTCATAAGAGACCTCACAGAGTTTGATTATGACATCTTAGTGAGATCTCTTGCAGAAAGAAGAGGAAGAGAATCTGCTTGGTATCGAATGAGGGAACTGAGGGAGAAGGTACAGAAAGCCTTCGATTTGGTTGCTGATGTGTGAAGACAGACGATTGCAAAATCCAAGCAAAGATAATAACGTGAGCTGCGTTCACACAATTATGGGGATTCTAGCTGCTCATAGCAACTGCAGATAATCCCAATATTCCACCTACATATGGTGAATCTGAATGCCATCTGAAACGACCTCAACGGAATTCCAGCTTCCATTCGCACATGGAATTGAGGTCGAGCTACAGCTGATTAAGAGGGATGGAGCTTGGATTAGAGGGGAAGAGATTGTATCGATATTTGATAGATTGGTTGCAACAGCTAAAGGTTTGTTAGATGCGAAGATTAGATCATCTCAAGTCAGTTCAATCCGCAAGAAGTGTAAGTATACGGCTCAAACAGAAGAGGGTGAACGAGGATCAAGGATAGTTGCTAGCTATGAAGATCCAAATGGAGTCGCCAAGGAGTACACACTGATTGGACATGATCCAAATGTAACCAGTCTAACATGGATATTGGAAGTTGCCACACCACCTTGTACAAGTCTTGAAGAGCTTGCATGGTGGATTCAGACTCTTGTAGCAATTTCTCATGACTCGCTTCCGAAAGATGAACGAGTAATTCTTGTGTCAACAGGTTTGAATCCTACTCAAGAGTATCTCAAGAATCTGTCATTTGGTGAACATCATCATATTCTCAGTCCCTCTATAGATGACCAAGTGAAACTAGCGGTCTATAATATGATTAGGAATTTTACACCACATCTTATCGCACTATCAGTTAATTCGCCTTTTGAAAATAAAAGCCCTACAGACAGTATATACATCGATGAAAACAATCATCTTCGAGCTCCTAAATGTAAGCGATCCATACGACTACACAAGAATACGACTCAGATGGGGCCTACAAGTCAGTTCGAATTCATCCCATATATGGACCGTGTGGACAAAGAAGCGTTTGCTAAACATGTAAACCGAAGTTTTGCTAGAATGGTTGATGTCTATCCATTTACGGATTATGGTACAATTGAGGTAAGAGTCTTTGATACGCAACTCTCTGTTCCAAGACGTATAGGCTTGGCCCTTCTATTGCAAGCTCTTGCTCTCAAAGCTAAGAAGATGGTTGAGAGTGGAGAAAGAATCCCAGATATTGACGCGGAGTCACTATCTCTAAACAGAGAGGGAGTAGTTGCAGCTGGATTATGGGCACCATTTCGACCAGGTTCTAGCAAGATGAATTCTACCTATATGCGAGTCTATAATGGAAAGGTAAATGATGATGGTACGATCGATGAAAAGAAACGCAGTCGATTTATGGCTGATGCTGTTGAGTCGATGTTGTTCCTTATTAGAGAGGAGCTGGATCAACTCAATGTAATA
The DNA here is from genome assembly GCA_016840245.1 of Candidatus Thorarchaeota archaeon. Next base: position 2,441 of record JAEOST010000762.1, on the reverse strand, counting down.
GACAATCCCTTCATGCAACCAATCCTGGTATCGCTTTTTGGTAGCGAGTTCATAGAACCTAGATTCACTGGAGCAGATTTTCAACTCAAAGTATATGCTGAGTCAGATTTCAATATGGTTGTCCTCTTGAAACGATTAGCATCCATTACCCAAGAATGCTGTACAAATTGGTTATACGATCCACTTGAGGGAAGACCGAACCTACCTACGTGGATGTGCTGGTGGAAAGGATTAGACCCAGAAATAATCATAGATACTGACAGAGTATTTGCAGGTCAGGAAACAGAATTTGCTATCTCGCTTCGCAATACAACAGAACGACCTATCGCGAATCTAGGTGTCTCATACTCCATTGAGGATTCTGATAGAAATGTAATAGATGGCGATGTGGTTACTGTTCCATCATTAGAAGGGGGAGAAATCAGAGTCGTTCAAGCACGATTCACTACAACACCCTCTGTTTCGGCATATAACATCATTGTCACCATTAGCATAGCAGGAAAGAGTATTCCATTAACAGGTACAATCAACACCTATTGGGTAAAAGCAGGTCTTAGGTCTGCAAGTACTACACAATTTGCGGATGGTCAGAATCCCCTCTTGTTTTCTGGTGAAATCGAAACAAATTATCCAGCAACAACCGAGGTCCTAGCAAATGTTACTGTAATTGCACCTAAGAGAGACCTCTCACTTGGTGAAGTCAAGGGCCAACTCACCTTGGAAGCAGGGGATATCCTGTTATTCAATCAGACCGATTTACCACCACTTGTTATTTCCACAGAGGGTAGTGAGGGTGTTGAACGCTGTTTCCTACATTTTAGACTGCTAGATTCAGATGGAGAGGAAATTGTATCTAAAACGTCAAAACCGTTCTACATCGGATTTGCCAGTAGAGGACCGAAGTTACATGTGGAGCTTGAGTCATTTCAAACTCATATTCCAGGAGACCTGGTTCAAGGCGAAATCAACCTTGTTGGAGGTAAAGCAACCGAAATCACTGGATCAGAATTAGTGATTGAATTTATAGATGAAAAAGGAAAATCACATCATATTGTAAGAACCCTAGCAGATGAATTGAGAAGTGGACCACTGGGATTCCAATGGAGGGTTCCTGTAGTAACCTCTGTGGACCTAAAAGAAGTCCGTGGTCACATTCATGCCAGAATCATGAAACAAGGTAGGGAGCTTGTTTCAACTCAATCCAGTCCATTGAGAATCGGACATCATGCAATCTCAATGCAAATTGAATCGATGAGAGCTCCAATGAGAGTAAGTACAAGAGGGAAGATACGTGGATGGATGAGAGTCAGAAGAAGCAGTGAGAGAGGTGATCCTGGGAGCATGTCGCTCTTCTTACGATTTGATGAAAGTGAGGAGATTCTACTTCTCACTCAATCAGTTAGACCAAGCAGAAACCTCTCTCTAGCTTATGGCCCGGTTGACATCCCACGGTTCAAGGGTCCGGATATACCACAGAAAGCTTCACTCATAGCAGTGCTAAGCTATGCAGGAGTGGAACAGGACCGAAAGAGTGTCGAGATTCAATTTATTGGTGCGACAACCGATGAAAACGTTAGACTGGATTTTATTGGAGTTCCGCGCTATGTTATTCCCAACGAAGTAATCACACCAGTTGTTGAAGTATCTAATGAGTCAAATCGACTAATTGAAGGAAAACTGGAGGTAACATTGGATACAGTAGTCGGTTCACGTCAATCCTTGAACCAGGATGCAGATTTACTTCCAGGAGAACAGAAAATGATATCGCTCCCATTGAGGATACCGATAGGAGCTGGAATGAGTACAGCTCATTTGAGAGCAGTACTACAATACGAGTCTCACAATGTAGAGAAGGTCCAAGACCTCAAAGTAAAGGCACTTGAGAGTCCAGTATTCTTTGTTGAGTACTCAGTCAGAGACAAGACTGGAGAGATCCCTGGTTTTGTATCACGGGTTGCTCCGGTGGAGATTGTAGTACGTGTGCGCTGTACACAGGAAGTTGAGGACGACCTAATTGTGAATCTTAGAGTAATGTCAAAACACGATATTGTCGTTGATTTTCATCTTCCATTTACTCCAGATGCTGCAGGTCTAATGGAAACAACTGTGAAATGGACAACTCCGCCTGTAGAGGTTGTCACAGGATTCTATCTGGATGTGAAGATAACCCAACAGGAGAGGATTTTGCCAGACAGAGCTATAAGTCAAGAGGAGAAGAAATTTACTGTCTATTAGGCGCCGTTGTGCTCCTTTCTGAATCTAGCCGTTCATAACAGCCGTAGTAAAAGTTCAAAGACCCATAACAGTCCAAAGTAGCAGAACACGATTTTATTTAGTGATTATTTTGCGCAATTTCGTCATTGGCGTAACAAAGTTCGACAAATTCTTACCTCTATGGCAAAGGTATAATAGGGTTCGGAGCCGGCCCTCATAGTTAATTG
>JAEOST010000078.1 GCA_016840245.1 Candidatus Thorarchaeota archaeon | reverse complement strand
GTCTGACAGAGTCTTCAAACCATGGCTATACAGCATCCTCCCTCTAATTCGTCCTATCCCTCTAAGACCAACAAGTTCTAAGAGTTCACTCTTAACGCCATGCCGCATTCGTGTCTGAAGCTGATGCAATAGTCCAATATGGTTATCCGCACCGGTAATTTTTGCAACTTCAGAAGCCGCATACAGTAGCCATTTTGCTGACTGAACATAACGATGAATATCTCCCATACCAACATTATACTCATCGGTGATGGATTTCTCTGAGCTCTCATCCACCCAATCTTCTAGCAGTCTTGCGGTCTTTATCTGAGCAAGAAAAGCTGTATACTTTTCTGGCTCTTCCCAGCTATCAGGCGGTTCAGTCATGAATTCTTTATAGTGGTCCTCGATGAAGAATTCGTAGTCTCCAAATTCTGATTGAGTGACATATGTAACAGGTTGATCCACAGTACTGCAAATCAGATGTAGTAGGCCTATCTCTGTGGCTTCTTCAGACTTAGATAACACGTCGCGCAATAAGACCGCAGTACGAGGGTCTACATAGAGTTGCGAGGTTCTTCTACCAAGTGGAGTCGATATAAGTTTGCCATCATTTCCCTTGTCAACCAACTCTCCCTCTTGGAGATAGTGTAATGCTGCAGATACATGATGTTCGATATCCTGTGGATTGAATTGAAATGAAAAGAATGTACCTGCTATTAGTTCATCAATCTCTTCTCTGGTGCTTGTCATTTCAGCTGCGATAGACGAGAGTAAATGTGACTGAATTGCTGACTGTGATGCAAGCTTCGAGGTAATAATCTCTGACTCCGATAGGAGATAACGATCAATGAGGAACTCCAATTCTTGTTCAGATTTGGCCATCAATACAGCTTCTCCATATTTATCGTATTTCGGACGACCTGCACGTCCGGCCATTTGTTTGTACTCTAGAATTGGAATAGGATAACTTCCTCTCCCTTGTTCGAACCGACGATAGTCACGGACAATGACTCTTCGAGCTGGAAGGTTGACACCAGCAGCAAGAGTCGGTGTTGCTGTAATCACCTTTAGATGGTTGTTTCTGAAAGCATCTTCGACCAACACTCGTTCTTGGTTATCGAGACCGGCATGATGAAACGCGATACCTTGTCTAAGAACTCGGGAGAGTGTCTTTGATGCCTCCGGGGCTGAATGTCCACTACCTATTTTATCTGCTATCTTTGATAGTTCGTCCAATGATTCTTGTGAAATATATGGACGAATAGATGCTGCTATTTTCTTTGCTACTGCTACTGTAGACCGACGACTCGAAACAAAGATGAGCACTTGACCATTCTCATCCAATATATCACATACTACATCAGTGATTTCTTCTCTCCTTGTCCTGTTTACATTCCTACTAGAACCATCACTGAAACTGATTCTACCATCTAATGAAACACCTTCATTGAGAGGTACAGGTCTCCATGAACTCTTTACTAGTTCAGCATCAAGCCATCCTGCAATCTCATCCGCATTTGAGATTGTAGCACTCAATGCCACAATTTGAACATCTGGAATGATCTGAGTCATCTTTGCCAAGACCATCTCGAGGGTTGGGCCTCTTGACTGGTCATTGACTAGGTGCACCTCATCTACAACAATGACTGCTATATCTTGCAACCAACTTGCTCTATGTCTTATGAGAGAGTCTGCCTTCTCGGTGGTCAATACCACAATATCTGCGTCATTAAGCCGCGTTCCTGGAGAATCATAGTCTCCAACTGACATAGATGTGGTGATACCTAGAGAATTGTACTTCCCAAAGTCATTGAATTTTTCTCGTGCTAGTGACTTCAAGGGGACAAGATACAGTGCCTTTCCTTTACCATCAAGAATTGCCTTGAGCATACAAATCTCTGCTACCAGAGTTTTCCCCGAGCTGGTTGGTATAGCTAATACCAGATTGCCACCATTCAAAACATCTGTACCAAAGGCACTCTTCTGTGGAGGAAAGAGTGTAGAGATGCCCATCTCTTCAAGCACATCTAATATTCTAGGATTTATTGGAATCTTTCTTATGTGCGACTTTTCCCACTCCGATACAGTGATTGGTCCTTCAGCTCTGAATCCGCTTAATCTTGCCATCACGTGGGTGGAACAAGATACCCTCTGCGACTAGTTTTCTGATAACTTCCTCAGCTCGTTCTGCAGCGAGACCTAATGCAACAACTCTCTCAATCAAAACATCTTGATTAACTGTCGATACGCCCTCAGCTTCAAGGTCCTTCATTGCCTTTAGGATGATATCAGATGAACTTCGTTGTGCAGCACTCATGGTGGACACAAGCCTATCAATGTCTATCTTACCAGTGACCCGATCCAATGCAACCATTCTGAGTGATTCTTCCATCAATCTGACTGCTGCTTGCGCATCTTCTTTTGTGACCTTAGAGCGCAATGCCATTTTCGCTCTTGCTTCTGAAAGTCGAACGAGTGATTCAAGCTGACGTGCTGTGATAGGGACAGGTGCCGCTCCACCTTCGGCACTCTTTCGAAGTTCAACATAGAAGTTCTCTATTACTTCAGATGCCTCTGCCGAGAGCTGTGGAATCACATAGCGATTGGCATATCCAATATACTTCTTTAAGAAGTCTGGAAGAACGGGAGCTGCAACACCCTTGGTAGTAGTCTTTTTCATTTGATGCATGCCCAGTATAAATTGTGCTAATTCTCTATCCTTGGTGGCTTCTGGAGTATCTACAAGTATCCACATCAGGTCAAATCTTGAAAGGATGGTAAATGGCAGCTTGATATTATCCTGAACTGAAAGGGATGACTCGTATCGTCCAAGAGTGGGATTAGCAGCTGCAAGTATGGACGTTCGAGCATTGAGAGTTGCTACGATACCTGCTTTTGCAATACTAACTGTGTGCTGTTCCATTGCCTCGTGAATGGCAGTACGATCATTGGGATCCATCTTATCAAATTCATCAATGCACGCAATACCCTGATCTGCTAATACTAACGCCCCAGCCTCTAGGGTCATTGCACCAGTATCAGCATCGTGGACAACAGCAGCAGTAAGACCGGCTGCAGTTGTTCCCTTCCCAGATGTATATAGCCCCCTTGCTGCGAGACCGGACACAAACTTGAGAATCTGACTCTTTCCTGTACCAGGATCTCCTATCATCAAAATATTTGAGCGACCTCTCAAACGGGTTCCATCAGGAAGCGTTTTCGAAACACCTCCAAACAATAGAAGTGCGATTGACTCCTTGATGAGCTCATGACCCTGAATTGAAGGAGCAATCGAAGCATAGATTCTCTCATGGACATATTGATCTTCTGAGAGCTCCTTGATACGTTTCTCATCCTCCTCTGTAATCTCAAGCTGCTCAAACTCTTTCTCGGCAACTTCAACACCACTTGCCTCAATATACACATTGAATGTAGCCAGTCGGCCACCTCGTCGAGAGAAATCAGGTGAGGTCTGGAGAATGCCTGTTACCTTGGCCAAGTCCCCAGGACGTGAAATATCGACAATATCCCCTCGAAGTGTCACATCAACAGAACGAGGCATAGAACCTGGGGGTAATTCATCAGGCGATTCCTGAATCCGTACTCTCTGCCAGTCCTCAAAGCGAGATGCTCCTTCTCCTCCCACAATTAATCGCACTGGAGGCTTTTTCAGGTGATACCTACAGTGTTCATTAGTACACTGGTCAGGGACAGTGTACTGACCTTCTACCTGTTCAACTAGTAATCTTTCTCCACAAACTTTGCACTCAAACACACCTATTTTTAGTAGTGGTTTAACTTCACTTGCACGCATGAGGATGCCGCTGATGCGGATCATTCGTCCAATATGTTTTGAACGAATGGCTCGAAGAGCTACATGTTCTGGATAGTTGATAATACGGAGTTTGAGAAGTCCCTCATCGGACAAATTTTCAACGTAGTCTGGATCTTCTCTCCTCAGAATCGAAACCAGTACACTGTCTGCCATTTTGAGAAACTCATCAGGTTTCTCACTAGCTAGTGTCATGAATACGTTATCAAATGTCATTAAATCCTGAAAGTCAACACTGAGTGAAGTTTCCTCGTTGAGCGACATTTGCTGTATCCTTGACCAGTAGATGGGATTGCCTTGTTCGTCCTTGTACGTAAGAATAAACTCCTCAAACCGTTCATATGGTGAATCTGTATCAATTGTCATCTCATCTATTCGCCTCGATTGTTGTCTGTCTAGCGTATGAATCCAGCAAGGTGCACCCCGTTCCAACGAGCCTGACTTGGACTTATCTATTAGTTCGAGTGGATTGTTATTAATCCCGCTCTCGCTAGCTGCGAGTTTTCCTTTTTAACTCTGCCAGATTCTTAAACTATCCCCGCCTTTTACAGGGATTTCAATACCTCTTCGCGCCATGCTGAGAGGAGTCCTGCAATCTCATCACATAACCATCGCTCTTCAAAGGTCATCTGTTTTCGTTTGTCTTGATACATCCCCGATTTGGCTGCTCGCAATATTTTGGAGAGTCGTGTATCAATCATCACTTTAATCATAGTTTCAATCCTTTCTATGTCCTCATGTAACCTTGGATCTAAGGATGTCTTGTCACTCTGAAGTCGATGCATCTTCTTGCTCAGTGCAGCATAAAGCAGTGGTGGCAGTTCCTGAAGTCTTGGCTGTTTATTCTCTCCCCTGTAGTGGGTCTGTAATCGTACCATCGATTCGTAGGAGTCTTCAGGCGCTATCTCAACAATACTATCCATCAGAAACCTTTCAAGAACCCAGTTTGGTAAGCTAGCCTGTTGTCCGACCTCAAATGGACCAATCTCCTTTCCTCCGACGGTCATCTTTGGAAGGGCCTTGAGGAATTCACAACTGCGTACCTCATTCATAAATGCCATCTGATAACGTTCAACTATCTCGTTAGGCTGGGCACATATCTTCATCTTCACACACACACTCACACAGGCATATTCTATGATAAATCCATCTTCAGCTCGTTATTTCCCGGAGAAGCTTTTAAGGCCACTTGACAATGAACGCTTATGTCTGGATTTGGACAAAAAGAGTCTGACTGAATGGATGTCGATGTAGAATGGAGATTGATCTTTGGACTGAAAAACATCGTCCCACAACTCTGGGTGATATCGTTGGCCAAGAGTCTGTTATCGAGAAACTAAAGAAGTTCGTGGAACTCAGAACTGTACCTCATTGTCTATTTGCTGGACCTCCGGGTACGGCTAAGACTACGGCAGGAATGGCTATGGCCCATGATCTGTTTGCAGAGTCCTACGACCGTAACTTCATGGAACTTAACGCCAGTGACGAGAGAGGTATAGATGTAGTCAGAAACCAAATCAAGAACTTTGCTCGTGTGATGCCAACAAGTGATGCACCATTCAAGATACTGGTCTTGGATGAGGCTGACCATCTGACTACTGATGCTCAACACGCGCTAAGACGAACAATGGAATCATACGCATCATCATGTCGAATGATTCTGATTTGCAATTATTCAAGTCGAATAATCCCGCCCATTCAGTCACGATGTGCTATTTTCAAGTTCAACCGCCTAAACGAGGACGCAGTTTCCAAACGGCTGAAATATATCGCAAAGACCGAGAAAGTACAGCTAAAACCTACTGGACTGGAAGCGATCCTCTACATTGCAGAAGGTGATATGCGAGCTGCAATCAATCTCTTACAAGCAGCATCATCCGCCGGCACAGAAGTCATAGATTCCTCAGTCTTTTCGATTTCAGGCCGTGCTAGTCCAAAACGAATACAAGATATGCTACATTCTGCACAGGAAAAGAAATTCGATGGTGCACTTGACGACCTTCGGACCCTAATCTATCATGAAGGGGTATCACCAGTTGATTTAGTGAGGCAGATTCATAGAGAGATAGCTAAACTTGAACTCTCCGAGGGCGCAAGGATGTCTATCCTAGAGAGGACTGCTGAAACTGAATTTCGTATTGCTGAGGGTGCAAGTGGAGAAGTTCAACTGTCGTCACTTTTAGGCTATATAGGTCGGGAGCTGGAATGAGGTATGGAACCTGACCACCTTCCATGGCCCGAGAAGCATCGTCCCAGAAGTCTGAGCGAATTAGTTGGGAATCTCCCTCAGTTACAAGGTCTCTTAGAATGGCTCAATTCATGGAAGAAAGGTATACCGGATCATAGAGCAGCCTTACTACTAGGACCTCCAGGTGTAGGAAAGACCGCCTCTGTAGGTGCGCTGGTTAGCGATTTAGGTGCAGAAATAGTTGAGTTCAATGCCAGTGACAAACGTAACAAGGCGCACATAGAAACTCAAGTATGGCTAGCTGCTACACAACAAACTCTTGATGGGAGCGCCCGGATTATTCTGCTTGATGAGGTAGATGGACTCTCAGGGACAAGTGATAGGGGTGGAGTCGGTGCGATTCTAAAAATCATCGAGAGTACAGTTCACCCCATAGTGATGACGGCAAATGATCCCGAAAGCCCAAGATTAAAGGACTTGGTCAAAAAATGCCGTATTTTCACATTTGGACCAATCACGCCTGATGATATGCTAGAGGTCTTGAAACGAATCAAAACAAAACAGAAACTCAAAGTTAGTGATGAAGAGTTAGCTGAGATAATCAACAGTTCCGGTGGTGATCTTCGAGCTGCTATCTCTGACTTGGAACTAATTGTCAAGGGTGGATCTGATTCTGAGCAGATTGAAATCACATCCCGTGACATCCGAAGAAATACAGAAGACACACTCAGACGTTTGTTCATGACAACTGATGTGACGACGGCAAAACGAACATTGTCAGAATCTAATGTTGACCATGACAAACTCCTACTATGGCTGGAGGAAAATGTCCATCATCATCTTACAACACCAGAAGAACTTGAGAATGGACTTGAGGCTTTAGCTCTTGCTGACTTGTACCTAGGAAGAATCTGGAAGGGTCCTAACTGGCGATTGCTTGCATATGTGTATGACTTCATGTCTACAGGTATGGCTACTAGTCGATCCAAAACTCCCTTTCGCAAAGTAGAGTACTCACAACCTTCTTGGCCATTACTTATGTGGCGAGGAAATATGAATCGGCAGAAGCAGACCGGCGTTCTAAGCAGACTGGCAAGAGCAACTGGTGTATCCAGACAACGAGTAGCACGTACACATCAAGATGCAATTGAAAGGATTGTTAGTCGGAGTCCCAGATTAGAGAAAGAATTTACCGATTGGTTAGGAGTCAAAAAGGGAACATTTGGTCGGAGAAAAAGTCGCTAGCCACAGCGGATAATGTCCTAACAGTTCTATGTAAAAAGATGAGATGCGTTCCAACCTGCGACCTGATTCTTCCAAGTGCATATTTACTCGTAATCATTCGAATTGGGACTACCGATTCAACAAGTACAAGTCCTTCGGGAGGTGCAGGATTTATTCCACCCGCAACGGTTGTTTTACCTTGAAGTAAATCCGTGACTATATCCGGTGGGAACTCCCCCTGACCGATTCGTACCATCAGTGCAACAGTCTTCCTCACTAGTTTCCATAAGAAACTGGTTCCAAAGAAATCGAAAGACAGCAACCCATCATGATCAACAACATTTGCATTCAGGATTGTGGCAAAAGTACCTCGATCTCCATCTGGTTTCGACAACTGGCTATAGTCATGACTCCCCACGAATCCCTGCAGCGCCTTTCGAATCGAGCATAAATCAAGTTCTTTCATTTCACTGAGATAGTATCTGTAGTGTCGCATCAAGATGCTATACCGAGGATGGAACCCTTCTGGTGCATCTGCATATGCCCAAATTACAATATCATCAGGAAGATATTTGTTAATACGGTCAATATCAAATCGCTTCTCAGTCTGCACAAGAACAATCTGGCCAATACTATGTACCCCTCTATCGGTACGTCCTGATAGTACCACAGTTTCATGAGTATGAAACTCACCGCTCCATTTGGATATTGCATTGATTAGCTCCATCTGGACCGTCCTGACTCCGGGTTGCCACTGAGACCCATAGTATTGAGTCCCAAGGTAAAACACTCGCCCCAGATAGGCCCCCATTGAAGACAACACACTCCACTAGGATTCCCAGAGGTCAAGAAGGTTCTTGAGAGCTCTTGCTCTGAGATCTTCTGCACAAAAACGGTAAATTTTGATACGCCCAAATGTCTTCTCTTCAACAAGCCCTGATTCTATTAGTACAATGAGATGCGACTTGGTTGTAGTATGATTAAGTCCAATTCGTCTGCATAACTCTGAGATATTCAGCTCAGTAGATAATGCCAGTTCTTTCAGCACCTTGATACGCCCTCGTGATGAGAATAAATCCTCAATGGCTACTTTTGGTGCAGTGCTTGATGTCATAGGTTCACTTCAACCTCCGACCCTCAAGCAACTCTAAGAGAAAGGATTCTAGCATCTCGGCTGGCACCTCAGAAAAGCCAATCATGGTGGTCTGCCCTCTCTGACCAGTCCCTGAACGCTTTGTATCAACAACTCCATGTGCGTTCAAATCTTGTACCCACTCCCAGACCTGTGTATGAGCCCGTGGTTCCTCACCATACTCTTCACATACAGATCTATACACCTCTTCCACTTCTCCCATTGTAACATAGTCGCCCCGGTTCTCCTTGAGGCGTCTAGCAGAGGCAAGAAGTAAGAGTTTACTCTGCATCGGAAGAGCAGCAAAGACCTCTTTTCTCAGCTCTGGATGAGTATCAGATTTCGCTTTACGTGCAAAGTCCGGTACAACTCTGTCAACTTCTTCATAATCTGCTTGTTTTCCTGCACGCCATAACAACTCAATCGCATATCTGGCATCTCCCCGATCGGAAGCAATATCTGCTATGACTCGAAGCGTATCATCCATAACCACATCTTCCTCGAATGCCATACCAGTCCTTTCTTTGAGAATGTCAAATAATGCGACTGATGGATATTTGTCAAAACGTAGTACATTCCTTTGTAACGTGCTGAGAGTACTAGGATCAAGCACACCGGTATCCAGAGGAATATCTCGACCAACAGCTATAATCGAAAGGCGTTGTGGTGCATTCAGCCTATCATCCATGAGACGAGTAAGGTTATAGAGAATATCTGCCCCCCTTTGTTTGATGAAATAGTCCAGTTCATCTAGGACGAGAAGAAGGTATCTATCTTCTGTATCAAGTGCCTCAAGTATCATCTGAAGCAACTCTTCTGGCGAGTGACCTCGCTGGGGAAACTTGGGCCTGAATTCACGAAGTATCCTGAGATAGACTAGATACTCGCTCTTGTTGACTCGGCAATTTATGTGAATACTATGAAATCGAATACCTCGCCTTTCAGCAGCTTGGACCATCTGTTGGGCAAAACGTTTTGTGACTGCAGTCTTTCCAGTCCCCACAGATCCCTCTATCACGAACCTAAGACTGGTCTTTCCAGGTGTCTTAATCAGCGTCCTAAATCCTTGAGCAAGAGAGCGTAATTCTTCCTCTCGGTGCGGAAGCGACTCTGGCACGTAGTCTATCGATAACAACTGCTCTGACTTGAATACACTTCGTTTACTAAGTTCATCTTCAACGAAATTGCGAGGCATCAGAGTTCGTCGATGGTGCTATCGCCCCACCTTAAAAGCATTGTGCGATTGTGCGATTAAAAGCACAATCATGGTAGAGGTACCCGAAAGTAATTAGTGGCGAGCTCCTCACTCAAGATCCATATCATCGTCGTAGACGACTCATCGGGGTCATAGCAATCATCACTCGCCATAATTAACACACATTTTTTGGTCCTTAAATCTGTCTACAGTAAATTTCTACAAGGTTTACTTTCTATTGGTCCTTTTATTGTATTAACTATCATAATGGTATGATGTAATAATTTGGTGTTGACGATGCAATATCTTACAATTGAGGTTGTCCCAACAGTATCTATAATACTGTTCACAAGTGTGCTATCAGCTTATCTACTTAGAACATGGTACTTGCAAGAGAATCGACTCAATACAGACCTCCCCCTCATCTTTGGGGTCATGTTTATGGGACTCATTGCAGTAATGGGTCTTCAGCTGCTATTTCGTACTGGCTTAGTGCTTGAAACCATTGAGATATTCAGAATACGTGCACTCATGGTTGGAGTAATTACACTTCCAATGCTTGTTGCTCTTCTAAATATCTGGCTTAAACGGCATGAAAAGCATCATACCCGTATAGTTGTCGCTGTCTTCTCTTACTGGATGGTAGCTACCTTTCTAGGAACTAGCTCAGGGATGATCATCGGTCTGGTATCCCCTGTTATGCTCCTATTGGGAATAGCAATGATGGTCACTTTTGCAATCACTTGGAAGACAGGGAGACTTCAGGAGATACGAAGCGGCGTTCTGGTCATTGGACTTGGCGTGACGCTATCATCTCAGGTGATGCGAGTTCCCTTTGATTCAATGGGCTTGGGAGTCTTAGTTGATATGGTCCTAGCAATAGGAATGATCATTATCACACTGGCTCTTACTAATCCTTGGAAAAGTTACTAGACAGATGGTGCGCCTGCCGGGATTCGAACCCGGGCTAGAGCCTTGGGAGGGCTCTATCCTAACCAGGCTAGACCACAGGCGCTTGGAGTACCTGACCGTTACAAATTGATAAAAGAGTATCGACACCGTGGATTGTTAGTTGGACAAATTTGGACATATCGACGCCCAAAACTCATATTTAGACTGGGGTCGAGAATCATATAGAAGCTGACCTACACGCGGGGGCACTATATAGGTGACAGAAAAAGACCTCGACGAAATCAGAAACCTAATTGATTCGATGCAGTCACGCCTAGTGCAGCTGTTCGATGAACTACGAGAGCTGAGAAGTCTTCTGAACATTATCGGAAATGAAGCACCCGATGGTTCAGGAGGATTAGTCGTTCCTTTATTTTCTGAGGCTGCAAAATCAACAGAATCTACTCCAGATACGCCACCAGAACCTGCTACAAAACCTACAGTGGTAGCTGACGCTCCAGATATATCCGCAAGTGATACTGTAGATTCTATCGATAGTTCTCCCGTTGAAACACCAGCAGACGCCAGCGGAATAGCTACCTCTTCGAGCACTACATCAGAGGATGCTGCAGAAGTTGAACTACCACCTGATTCAACAGCTACACCCATTCCCAATGCTAAGGTTACTCGCGTGTTAGATCCAATTGCACATGAGCTTCGAACAGGTGAAGCTCCTGCAGAGGTAATTGCGGAATATCTACAGTCAGCAAAAGACTCCCTTATTACAACAGAAGCACCAAACGAGAGAGTTGCAAGGGATATTGATGTAGTTCTCAAGTTTCTCAGAGCACGTGGTAAAAAACCAATACGTCCCGAAGAGCGGGAAAATATACTAAAAAGAATACGTCGCTGGAAGGCCAATCTCTGATTCGAGAACCGACCCTCCAGAAAACGGTTTTATCTAGACACTCCTTACAAATCAATGATTACTCTCTTGACCTTGGTCTTGGAAATCTTCTTGAGACCGTGCTGGCCGGGCTCATATCTGCACTCCAATAGACCTGCTTCAAAAAGAATCTTGATTTGAGCGCTAGCATTGGCTTCAGTTCCACCGAGATGCTTTGCTACTCGTGTTACGTCTTTTTCTCCTTGTAGTAAAAGTTTTAGTATTTTGAGCCTAGTTCCTGAGGACAGTGCTCGACCAATACGTAAAATTGCATCATCATTGCTTATTTCTTGTGTTTCAGACAGTGGGCACACCTCGCAAGAGTATCCCTGTTGCTCAATTGACGCTTTAATATACTTGTTGTTTGGTATTACATCCTTGAACTGATGTCAATGCTTATAGCCAAATCAAGTATGGACTTTTTGAGTGGCTGAGCCCCATGGGCGATGATAGCGTATTTGTTATTGGTTTCGACATCCGTCCGTCACAGAGTCCGCGTTCAAAATCGCGTCCGAAGTTTGCGTGTGCAATCTTGAAGGACAATGTAGTCCTGAGTGAATATGACGAAATATCCAGAAGCGCCCTACTCAGGCTTGTACGAGAGATTCAACCTCGTTATCTTGCTACTGACAATATATTCGAGATAGTACCAGACCGCAAGTCACTCTTTCGTTTCGTAGACAAGATCCCGTCTGAAACACGAATTGTTCAAGTAACTGGTGTACCTCCTCGTCAAACTTCCCTCAAGAGACTGGCTAAGAGGCATGGATTAGGTGTTCGTGGAAAACCCAATCCTTTGGAGTCTGCTATCATAACTGCAAAGCTAACGTTTCTCGGAGTCGGGCACACGTTAGAGTGTTTTGGAGAGCAGACCGAGATAAAGGTGACACGTGGTAGAAAGCCTGGACGTGGGGGTCAGAGTGCAAATCGATTCAGACGAAAGATACACTCCCAAATCCAGCAGATGACCCGGTTCATTGAGTCTCAAATAACAGCTGCAGGCATTGATTATGACATTTACCTAAGGAAATCAGATTTCGGATATTCAAGTGCTCGAATTGTTGCATCTGCTCCTCTTCCAGCTATCAAAGGTCTGATTGAATCAAAACGTGGCGGAGACTTCAATGTGTTAATTTCGCCAGTGAGAAAACGCGTCGAATTCCTACCACTTGAACCAAAGCCTATTCCCACACAAATTCGTCCCAAGTTTTTCATTCTCGGCATAGACCCTGGTACTACAGCAGCAATATGTCTGCTAACACTGACTGGACGTGTCCATCTCTTAAAGAGTGGGAAAGGACTTACACGTGCAGATATAATCAGAGTGGTCTACGAACATGGAATCCCCATACTTGTTGCAGCAGATGTCAGTAAGGAACCACGCTTTGTGAAGAAAATCGCAACCACTGTAAATGCTAATCTCTATAGTCCAAATCGTCCTATACCTGTGGCTGACAAGAATGAACTTGCACGTGAATTTTCTGAAACCACACGAATAGGTAATGCTCATGAACGTGACGCTCTGACAGCAGCGGTCTATGCATATCGAAGTATACTCCCAAAACTCAGACAAATCGACCGTAAGGTGAAGGAGGATCAGCTTTCAGTTGATCGTAATCATTTGAAAGCCTTGGTCATAAAGGGAATGTCAATGAATGACGCAATTGCTAGTCTCATAAGTGAGGAAACTGAGGTAGTTGAGATAGAACCAGAACCAGAGCTTCCCGAAGAACCACTCACTCAAGAACGATTTGATGCTTTGAGATTGAAACATTTGGAGCTACTTGACCAAAATCGTATTCTTGAAGAAAAGGCTGATGATTTGAGACGCTTAGTGGAGTTTCTACGATTTCGAGAGAGTGAGCTGGCAGGCAGTTTAGAGATAGTTAGCAGAGAGAACTACTGGAAAATCAAGCGTGATCGAGAAATTGAAAAGAAGAAAACCGAACTTCGAACTCTTCGTCACGAAACAGATAGACTTGCAGAGGAGGTTGACAATCTCAATCGTCGTCTTGAGCTGCTCATAGGAGTGAAACGGTTAGAGATGCGCGGTGATATGTTGGCTGTCAAGACTGTAGATAAATTCACACAGGAGTCTATTGAAGAATATAATCGCAGGGTTGGGTTAAAACGTGGTGATATAATCCTATTCGAGGATGCAAGTGGTGGTGGGCCCCAGACTGCAGGAATTCTAATCGACCGAGAGATACGGGCAGTCATCATTGATACAACGCTCTCTCACCTTGCTAAAGAGGAGCTTCTAAAATCAATGATACCAGTCATAGATGCTGCAATCGTTGAGTTACAGAGAATAGATGAATTCGCTTTCATAAGCCGCAAGAAATTCGAACAACAATTTCAGGAGTTTCTGAAGGGGGTACGCGAAGAGGCCCGAGCGAAGGGCGAAGAAGACCTAATCTCTTTAGTTGAGCAGTATCGCAGAGAAGTAGAGTGATAATTGAACTTGGAAAGTTAAATTTACTCAGGAATCTGAATCCACAGAATATTGTTCCCACGGATGAGTACTGATCCATACTTTGCCTTAATCTCCTCATTCTCAAGCTCTTCCGCATCTGCCAAGGTCAGATTCATGTACATATCACATCTTGTGAGTCGACCTCGGAAAATCCTATGGTCCTTGAGCTTGATTGAGATAACATCGTTGAGAACGGATTCGAGGGCTTTTATTGGCATCTTTTCAGACAAAGTCAGTTCCCCACTGTGGGGCCTTTTGTGAATCATTTAAACCCTTTGTTACGAAACCACCTAAACACTTACACAACAGTATATGATGAGTCACACAGAGTCAATGTTAAGAACACATACAACATTCCTATGGTAGGGGTTCGTATAACAATGCCTCTCATCTGTCTTGGTCTTGAAGGGACTGCACACTCGTTTGGAGCAGGAGTTGTATCAAGTGAAGGTAAGGTTCTTTCAAATATCTGGGATATGTTATCACCCAGTGAAGGTGGAATCCATCCAAGAGAGGCAAGCCGTCATCATTCTGACTTAGGTCCGAACATCATTGAAAGGGCTCTTGATGAGGCCAGAGTGTCCGCTGCTGATGTCGACCTTATTGCCTTCTCTCAAGGTCCAGGACTTGGACCTTGTCTGAGAACAACAGCCACAATGGCACGGATGCTAGCTCTGAGCCTAGAAGTTCCATTGGTTGGTGTGAACCATTGCGTCGCACATATTGAGATTGGCTGTCTTGAGTCCAATTTCACTGACCCTGTTACTGTGTATGTTTCCGGTGGTAACACACAGGTAATTGCTTTTGCAGGAGGTCGTTACAGGACCTTTGGTGAAACTCTTGATATTGCCATAGGGAACATGCTCGATGTCTTTGGTAGAAGTGCGGGCATGGGATTCCCTGCTGGTCATATCATCGAACAAGAGGCCAAGAAAGGTCGCACATACCACAACCTTCCATACTCAGTAAAGGGGATGGATTTGAGCTATTCTGGTATGCTGACTGCAGCTAGACGACTATTAGCAGAAAAAGTACCACTTGTTGATGTATGTTACAGCATTCAAGAAACTGGATTCGGAATGCTTGCTGAAATTGCAGAGCGAGCAATCGCTCACACCAAGAAGAAAGAGGTCCTTCTTACAGGCGGTGTTGCGCGTAATGACAGACTCACTGCTATATTGGAAGGAGTTGCACAGCGTCATGATGCAGCATTCCACAGAGTATCCCCACCACTCGCAGGGGACCAAGGAGCAATGATTGCATGGACCGGAATATTGCAATTCAATGCTGGCGACAATCTAGCAGTTCAAGACTCACATGTTCTGCCCAAGTGGAGGACAGACGATCAGGACATAATCTGGAGGGTATGATCTTGAAGACACGATTACTGACACTTGGCGCTGAGTCAGAGATACTCCATGTTGAGAAATGGGGTCGTAGTCTAGTAGTCAAGAAACGCCCCAAGAAGCCCTATCTGTTGAGCAATATTGATGAACAACTGAGAACCACAAGAACCAGCAAGGAATGCAAGATGTTGACAATTGCTCGCACCCTTGGTGTCCCAACTCCAAGCGTATATTCAGTAGACCTACTTAGCAAGTCAATAACCATGGATTTCATAGATGGTGAACAGTTTAAGGTGCTCGTAGATAAGATATCCTCAGAAAATCTCAGTAGATTGTGCCATCAATTCGGCCATCTTATAGGTCTGTTACACCTTGGTGGCCTAGTACATGGAGACCCAACTACAAGCAATGTCCTAGTTAATCAAGACAACAAGATGTGGATGATTGATTTTGGACTGGCTGAGTTGAATGCATCCATAGAGATGAAGGGAGTAGACCTACATCTTATTCGACGTGCACTAGAAACCACACATTGGGAATATCAAGAAGAGATGCTCAAAAACACACTTGAGGGATATTCACAGACCGTTGGTGATGGTGCAAAGGAACTGTTTACGCGTATGGAAGAGATTCGTGAGCGTGGTAGATATCATTAGAACAAACGGTCAATCATACAATGAGAATATTCTATTCATGAAAACCTCAGAATTACATTCCTTTCAAAATCTTTATATCAAGACCCACAGGGCGTGAGGAAGACCCCGGTTTCTTGCGAACCCGTAACAGCCAGAGGTAATTATAATGGCAAGAATGCACACAAGAAGAAAAGGCCAATCCGGAAGCAAGCGTCCATCGACACTCCGCGTACCTGAATGGATGGAGAAGGAGAAGAACGCAGAGTGGGTGGAATCAAAGGTAATCGAGCTTGCTAAGGCAGGAAACACGCCGTCAATGATTGGTATGGTCATGCGCGACCAGTATGGTATACCTCTGATTAAGGTAATAACCGGTAAAAGTGTGCTTCAGATTCTACGAGAGAATGAACTCCAAAGAAGGGTACCTGAAGACTTGCGTAACATGATTGCTACTGCTGCAAAAGTTCGCAGACATCTTGAGGAAAATAAGAAGGATTTCGTATCAAAACGTGCTCTACAGCTTGTAGAGAGCAAGATACACAGACTGTCCAAGTATTACCGTAAGAGGCGAGTTTTAGCTGCTGACTGGAAATACAGTCCAGATCAGGCTGCTGTACTCTTGAGATAGAGGTAATCCTACCACTCTAGAATAACTTTATCATTGTCGAGGCCCCTCCAGACCCCAGACATGAGTGGCGCCCCTCCAGATACACCTCATCTGGATGCACTAAAGACTGAATGTGCTGAGGTTACAATCCCAAAAAATGCACATCTGACACTAGTGAGTTCACCATATCCTGATGCTCTGTTCTCTACAGCACTCATGTGTAGAGCAGCTCTAAAATCTAGACGGCTTTTCCAAGTCACGTATGCTGAACCTGTGATAACAACAGAAAATATCAGTGCTCTGCTGAAGAAACGAGTCAATTCTATACATCTGCTAATGGGTATTCAAATAGTGGGTAGAAAAAAACCTGAACATGGAAAATACCCTCCTATTCTGGTTGGAGGTGGGATGCAATCTAAGAGCACAAAGATACCAACTCTTTCTCCAAATGCCTCCATCTCAGCAGTTGCCCTTGCTCTTGCCAGTACAAATCTAGAATCAAGTGATGAGGAACTCCAATTGGCTGCGATTGGCACTCTTTTACAGATAAATCAAGACCAGCCAATCAACAATGTGGACAAAGAGATAATTGACTTGGCCACTGCTAAAGGACTATTAGACCAACAAAGTGGACTTCGTCTGTTTGGCAATAATTCATTGTCTATAGCAGATGCACTCTTCTATAGTATACACCCAATTCTACCAGAAATAACTGGTAATCGTGATTCATGTAACCAGATAATTGAGGACGCAGAAGTTCCACTTTCCAAAAGGAGCCTGTCTCTGAGTACTCTAACCTCTGACGAAACACAACAACTAAACGAGCAGATAATCCAAAAACTCCTCCTTCACAATAATCCATCAATAATCTCTGTTGCCATTGGCACAGACACAATACTCCTTCAGGAACTGGAGGATAGCCCCTTACGATATCTATCCAGTATCAATGCACTTGTTCACACATCTTGGACACGACGACAATTTGGTGAATCATTATCTGTATGGATTGGAGACCGTGCCAGAATGCTTCGAAGTCTCCAGGACTCCTATATGATTCACTGCAAGGATGTAATTGCAGGTATAGAACGTCTAACGTTACGCTTGGCTGACCAAGATCTTAGGACCACCGATGACTTGGATACAGCGATTATCTCTCCAATGGGTATACCAATTGAAACATTGCCTGATATTGGGCGTATTGCCTTTGATGCAGGATTGATTGGTACACAGGAATATATCGTATTGAGTTCGGAATCTTCTACAGAGTTTATCTGGAAATCAGTCACCCTGAAAATGAATACTGTTATGCAGTCATTGATTGAAACTGGATTAGATCCTATCTCTACGTCGCAAAAATCAATCAGGATTCTCGATACATCTGAACAAACGGTAGACATACTTCTCAAGGCTATCAGAAAATTAAGGAGTAGTGATTAGATTGCGTGCAAGAATCGGCTTTGTCTTT
>JAEOST010000761.1 GCA_016840245.1 Candidatus Thorarchaeota archaeon | reverse complement strand
GGTCACCAACACGAAAGTCATTCGCTCATGTCTTTGACGCACTTGTTGCAATACCAGAACTCCTAAGATTTCAGAATCTATCAGTTGAGGTTGTCTTAATCCGTGAAGAGGAAATCAGAAGATTAGATGGAAAGGGAAGTTGGAGACGTAAAGGATGGAGTATAGTTGACCGAGTTTTGGTTGATATCATTGATACTAAGAAATTCTTCAAACCTCTAGATTACCTCAGCCTTATTCCACAGTCTCTTGAGCAACCCTTTACAAATAGAGACCTAGCTAACTCTATGAAGGTTCCAATCAGGCTTGCACAGCGAATAACGTATTCATTGAGGAAGATGGGAGTGGTGGATATGGTTGGTAAACGAGGTCAAGCGCGTCTTCACAAAATCTGTAAAATATATAACTAGGTCGGCAATACTGATAGTATGTCGGAAAATCCAACGTCAAGTGCCGAACTCCCTTTGCCAAGGGTTATAGGCATTTTTTACACTTAGGTATGAATAAGTGTTGAAGTGCGACTCGGGACAAAGTAGGTAAAGACAATGGCTAGACCAATGAATCTTGCTACAAGTGCAATGATTGTATTAGAGCAACTAGTTAGAGAGGGTCCCCTCTGTCCCAAGGATATCTCTTCAAAAACTGGACTTGCTCCCAGAACTGTAAGCCATGCTCTAAAGACCCTAATAGATAGAAAGTTGTGTGCCAGAACTCCTAATTTCCGTGATATGAGAAGTCCACTTTACCATGTTAACAAGCAGAAAGCCAGAGAGATGCAGATAACCGTGGATAAACTGAGAGCTCAGATCGAATTTAGGCTCAGTCTTCTTAGATAATCGGTATTCGCCTTTTTTTGCTAGGTTTGCTTACATCGTAGCCCTCATATGTGGTTTTTTTCATAAATTAGACTTAGTACATTTGCGTGAGCAATAGGGATATTGTTGCCTCCTGCGCCATAGACAAGGAGAGGTGATAGAAAAAATGACTCCACCGTCCAGTCTTACAAAGAGTGCTATGATTGTATTGGGCCATCTTTCTAACGGGGGTCCAATGACACCAAAGCAGATAATTAACGAGTGTGGACTAGCAGCCAGAACTGTCACCTATGCTCTCCGTGATTTAATCAATCTCAATCTTGCTAGAAAAGTTCCAAACCTGCATGATATGCGAAAGCCACTCTACAGAATTGATCGTGAAAAGGTACGAGAAATTGAGAGGAACATCGAGACTTGGCGTGCAGCAACCCGTAGTATGATTCGGTAAACATACTGAATTACCAAATTCCTCAAGTCTAAAATATCACCATTGTTGTTGGAAAACTGGAGTCAATCATTTGAGTGAGTCAGACGACTGTATTGTTTGTACATGGAATGATGAATCAGTTTGAGGAAGCTTGACACATGGAAATTCATGAAGCTATACGAAGAATCCCAAAGGCTGAACTTCATGTGCATGTCATAGGAGCGATCCGCCCAAGCACGTTGATGTCCATTATCGAACAGGATGGAATTGAAACACCTTACAGAAATGAGGACGATATTATCAATCTATTCAGATACCGGGACTTTGGGCACTTTATCGATGTATACAAGGAAGTTGTTGACTATATTGCTCACGAGAATTATTTTGAGAGAATAGCATATGAGATGCTTGAGGACTGTGCCAGTTGCAATACAAGATATGTTGAGTTCAGCTTCTCATCTAGAGATCATGTAGAGAGAGGTCTCGATTTTAGAGATATGGTGCGCCATCTAAACAAGGGAATAGAACGAGCTGCTCGAGACTTCAGCATAGAGTCAAACATCAGAATAGATCTGGTCAGAAACTCAGGTCCAGAAGCTGCAATGGAAACTCTTGATTCAATTAGAGACCATCCAGACAACATTGTTGGAATAGACCTTGGTGGCAGTGAACACAAGGTACCACCCAAACCATTTGCCAAGGTCTACACAAAAGCGAAAGAGATGGGTCTTCATCTTGTTGCGCATGCAGGAGAGGCAGCTGGTCCGGAATCCATATGGGATGCAATTACACACCTGGGTGTCGAGAGAATTGGACATGGTGTGACTGCCATTGGAGACCCCAAGCTGCTTGATTACCTGAAAGAACACAACATAGCAATTGAAGCATGTCCAGTCAGTAACGTTAGAACGGGTGTAGTAGAATCCCTTGCAAAACATCCAATACGGGAGTTCTATGAGAGAGGTCTCTTAGTATCAGTAAACAGTGACGACCCGTCATTCTTCCATACGGATATGAACAATGAATTCATTCAGCTCAATGAGCATCTTGGTTTCTCATTCGGTGATCTCTTCTGGCTAACAATGAACGCTGTCGAGAGCTCATTCCTCGATATAGAGGGGAAGAAGAAGTTGCGGAGCTTCATTAGAGACGAGTATGTAATTTTGAAAGAACAGGTGGATTAGTATAGTTATTCAGATTCCAAAATACGCCATGCAAGGTAGGTACCAACGGTCTCAAGAGGATGCCATTTGTCTGCTATTACTTCAACTTGCTTTGGTGTTGGTACCTCAGCTAATCCATACAGTTTCTGAACACCTTTACGAACTCCCAAATCTTTTGCAGCCAATACATCAAGTCTTCCCAGTGAGAATATCAGATACATCTGAACAGTCCAATCTCCAACACCCTTGATACTAGAAA
This sequence comes from Candidatus Thorarchaeota archaeon, assembly GCA_016840245.1. Next base: position 1,823 of record JAEOST010000761.1, on the reverse strand, counting down.
ATAGTTCAGTAATCTCACCAGATGATAAATCATCTAGAGAGGTAGTTTCCCGGTACTTGTAGAGAAAACCACCTCTCTGAAACGCCTCAGCAACATTGTGTACATAGGATGCCTTTTGCCGAGACAGGCCAACACTTCGAAGCTTATCTTGGGTCTTTTTCAGAACCTTTGTGGGAGTGAGAGTGCCAACTAGATCAAGTAGTCTATCATGAATTGTCCTTGCAGCCTTGTATGCGAGTTGTTGAAAAACTATAGACCGTATCAGCATCTCAAACGGAGGGGTTGATGTGGGTTTGAGACTCATCTTTGCGGACTTGAGAGAAATCTCCAGTTCTGGAACCTGCTTAGCAAAACGCCTGAGAATACGTGCAGTGAAGATATTTGTCATCGAGAATAGCTTGAGGGGTATTCCTATTAACACTGATGTTTGAAGAGAGGTCCTGGATTGCTACAGTGAGAAAAGGGGTATGGAGAGGGAGAAGAGACCCCTCTCATACATAATATACGTCATCAACGTTTCTTCACAATGATAACAATTATTGCAACAATAGCTACAGCTCCAATAGCACCACCAATGTATAACGGAGTCAATTGATTAGATGGAGTGGGAGTGGTATCTGGCTCTGTAGTAGTGGTTGTAGTTATTTCTGGTTCAGTAGTTGTTGTGGTTTCTGGTTCAGTAGTTGTTGTGGATGTTGTAACCCCTGTAGTGGATGATGGTATGGTTGAGGTTGTAGTTGTTGTAGAAGTATGGGGTTCTATCTGAAAGATGTGTGAAGACAGCTCCTCCAGATAAACAATCTCACAAGATGTGGTCTCGTTGATATCATCACCATATTCCGCAATGAATACCTCAGGAGCACCTTCTGCGTAGTGAATTGGGATGAAATAACATGGATCTATCATCTGAATGGCGTGGACAACTTCATCTTCAGTCATGGTCTGGCAACCAGGACCTAAAGGTAACATAGCTACATCAATCTGTCCGGATAGTTGATTGTACTCAGGAATATCCTTTGAATCACCAGCATGGAAGATTGTGAATCCGTTGATATCAATGATATAACTAGTCCAGTTTGCTTCTGGAGGATGACTTGGATCATAGCCTTCTGGAGCCCATGTATACATGTAGAATGCTGTGATGTTGATATAACCAACTTGGATAGTATCTCCTGGGACTACGCCAGTCCCATTGTGTACAGCAATCTCAGCTGACATATTTGCTGGAAACACATTCACAGTTCCTTCCTTTTGAAGTGCATTGACCCATCCCTCACTATAGTGGTCATCGTGTGGATGAGTAATCAAGATAGCATCAGCATCAAGACTACTATAGTTGGAGGTTATAGTATAGGGATCGATATAGATTCTCATATCACTCGTTTCAATCATAACTCCAGCATTGAATAGTAGATTAACTTTGATCTGATTCCCAGTTAGTTCTGTGGCAACTACATCATGGGAAACATAGGGAGCTGAAAGGAACGCAATAGTTAGACAAATACCCAATATAATCTTGGAGTTCAAAGGTGTCCTCATGGTTCTTCGAAGGGTAATTGTTAGAATATAAGATACCTAATCGACGCAATGCACACCGTCCCGAGGGTTAAATAGACAAATAAGAGGTCTAACCGTGTGGGTGAAGTAATGAAGAATGATTGTCCATATTGCGATGAACCTCTGTACGCAGGATACATTGTAAGCAGTAAGGGGATTTATTGGAATAGCCAGGTTCCCACGTTCAGATGTACAGGTGATGTGGCCCTAGGTGTTTCATGGGCAGGATGTGCTTCAGTAGTCGGTTTCAGATGTAAGAAGTGCGG
>JAEOST010000760.1 GCA_016840245.1 Candidatus Thorarchaeota archaeon | reverse complement strand
CATGACCTTCTGATATGAAAGCTTACCGATTGACAAGAATTTTGTAGGAGGGATGCACTACATTTAGTGTTGCAGGAGGCAATATCTTGATCGATCAATCACAGATTGTCGAGCTTGAGCAGGTTGCTGCTAATGCCTGGATTGCTCAGGAAACTGAACGTCTAGGAGGCTGGCTATTACGAGCCAATGGTGGAATCACTAGGAGGGCCAACAGTGTGCTGCCACTGGGTCCACCGAATCTTCCCATGGAAGATGCCATTGAGAAAGTCATAGAGTTCTATAAGGAGCGGAATCTGATCCCACGTTTCCAAATGACTGATACAAGCAAACCCCAGGAGCTTGATAGAGATCTGTCTGAACGCGGCTTTTCAGTTGGGTTGCAAGTAGAAATACATACAGCCGCAATCAATCATCTCGCTAAGAGAGACCCATCAATTGATGTTCTGGTGTCTAATGACATCACTGATACTTGGATGGCTGTCTACAGTGAATCTTCAGGATATGATGAATCTTCAATGGCCACTCGAAGAGATCTGATGAAACGCACAACTCGCTACAAGGCGTTCGCCCTGGCTCAGATTGATCGAGAACCCGCAGGGGTTGGATTTGCCGTTGTAGAGGACAAGTGGCTAGGTCTCTTCAACATTGCAGTGCATCCCAAGATGCGAGGAAAAGGAGTCGCAATGGCAGTGAACACAGCACTTGCTAAGTGGGGTCATCAACGGGGTGCTAGATCTGCATACCTGCAGGTAGAATCAGAGAACTTGCCAGCCCTCAAACTCTATGACAAGTTGGGGTTCCAGCAGGTCTACACATACTGGTATCGAAAGCTGGATGAATAGAAAAGTAGTCTGCGAGTGGTCACTGCCACTCACATTGAACATTGATCTAGAGTCTCTTCACAAGACCTTCAAATTCTGTTTTGATCTTCGCGCCGGTTTCTGACCCTCCAAAGTCCTTTGGTGTAATCAGGAGTTCGTCTCCATCGAAGACGGCCTCGATGACCATGGTCCCAGGGGACTCTATCTTCAAGCCTTTCTTCCCGGACTTCTCAAATCGTTCTGTGTATACTAGGTCAGCATTCCTTGTGACTGACAGCATCAGGTATGCCATCTTCTTCTCAGCGAGCGAAGCTGATACGGCTGGCGTAGAAGGAGTTTCAATAACTGTTTCAGCGACCAGAGTCGGTGGTTCAGGAGCTTTTGAAATAGGCTCAGGCTCCGGTTCTGGTGGTAGTAACTTCTTCTTAGGTGCTCCCGCGATAGGTTCCTCGACCTTCGCCTCACCTCTGTGAGCAAGAACTCCATCATCAAAGGACCATCTGCCCTCAAGTACTCCCTTGAATTCAGATATTGCTGCTGCAACATCCTGGTCGGCATCATCTTTCTCCATCATCTCAACAAACCTGCTGCAGTTGAGACCAATTGTGGTTATCCCGACCTTGTATCCAGATTTCTGAAGTCCTCTGCCAATTCTTAGAGCATGCATTCTCGTGGGCATTTTGACATTTTTACCGACCCACGCCCAACACGTATCATTGACTTCGTCTAACACAATGAGTGCATTGTCACTATTTACTAGTCCAGCATCTAATTGGACTGTACTCACTTCGCCAGACTCGTCTTTCAACATCAACATGTATGGTGATCTTGCTAAGGCCTTCATGATAATCCCAAATACACCTTGACAGTCCATTGCATAAAAGAAATTCTTAGACGGACTAGAACACTGAGATTGGCTAGGAACCTAGACTAGTAGAGGTCATGTCTATCTCACTGTCGATCACGAGTATCGATTGAGTGTCCTCTATCCCCTTGATCTTTCTCAGTCTTCCTGTGATAACCTCGACAAGGGTCTCCATGTCACGACCTCTCACTTCAGCTACGATATCATAGGCTCCAAAGACCTTATGAGCTTCCTCGGTGACTGAGAGCTTCAGGACATCTTGTAGAACATTATCTTCTTGTCCAACCACAGCTTTGATCAGAATATAGGCCTTCATTCATGAACACCTTCACAGGTTCCTGAGCGAACAATCACAACTGATAACTTTTACCGTCCAAAATGCGAGACGTCTCCGATTTATTGAATTTTTCGCAATTCATACATAATAAATTGGTTAATATAGGAATATTAGGGGATATTCATTGTTAATTTCGCAATGGAGCGCGAGATTAGCAGCGCAAGATATTGCAGAAGTATCTCTGCAAAGAGGTGACCGAAATGGGAAAAAAGACACTGAATTCCATTCCTTGCCCAGACTGTAAGGGCTCTATCGAAGGAATAGTAGTTGAGGAAGACTCAATCACTAACGCCAAACGGATTCCAGTTCTAGTTCCTGCAAAATGTAAGAACGGTCACAACGTAATCCTCTTCGTTGACAAGCAATTCACAGTCCGAGATGTCGAAATGGCAGGAGCTGTGGTTGGTGAAGACGAAAAGGGATCCGTCGACAAAGCTCAGAATTGGATGGACAGTTTCTAGGGGATGCAAAGTTATTGATCCAAAGTGTGTATCTAGTAAACGAAGGTGGCGAAACAATCGCCTCTGTACCAATGGGAGATTTCAAAATAGACGAGGCTCTATTTGGCGGATTTCTCTCAGCGATTCAGATGTACAGTAAGAAAATCTCTGGCAAGAATGTCAGTGAACTTTCTTTGGAGAACTATCGTATTATCATCTCCAAGACTGACCGAATATTCTTAGTCACAATCCATGACCTGGATGACAAGAATGCCACTGAGCTGAACAGTAAAATAAGCGAACTCTGCAAGGGCACACTTGGTGAGATTGTTACTGATGAAACAATCGAGCTGATCAAAGATGCTGCACAAGAAGCACAGAGTGCAATGAAACGCGCAAATGAATGGGCATCAAAGATGCTTTAGGGGTATAGACAATGCAAGTAACCGTACAATTTTCTTCAGAACTACTGATGGCAATTGGCCTTATTATAGGCTCAATACTACTTTACAGATTTACTAGGAATCGAGTCAAGAACCTTCCTCCAGAGGAGAAACATCTTGGACGTCCCCTGTGGGTGGCTACGATAAGTATCCTCTTCTTAGGAATTGCCTCTGCACTCAACTTTGGTTTTGCGAGCGGAATTGCAGAACTAGAAATCTTTCTGTTAATAGTCGCGACTCTTGGTTCCGCACTTTTAATGTTCTCTGCAATTATGATTATGGGGTCGAAAAAACTCCTAGCTATACCCGCCGTATTGGTGATTGGAGTAGCTGTGTTTATTTCCCTAGGAAACGTATTGGGTGAACTACCGTTTGGTGTCACTTCAGATGTTCTGTCCAATATCATTGGTCTGGGTCTATTTAGCATACCCTTTGGCCTATTCACATATCTGACATATACTACCAAGAGAATCACAAGTTTCGCATTAGCTGTTGTTTCCATCACATACCCCATGCTTGTATTTGCCACGACCTTCACTGCCCCTGAGATTGTTGCATCTAT
>JAEOST010000759.1 GCA_016840245.1 Candidatus Thorarchaeota archaeon | reverse complement strand
TGTGCATATGAGGGAGATGATGCTGATATTGCTGAACAAGAGAAGGAGTTTCTAGACGCAGTTGAACGCTATGGCGGCACTCTTGAGTCTGAAGAGATTGCTCATCATGAATGGCATGAACGATTTTACCCACTTAGGATAAAACGTCTAGGACCCAGTATCGCACCGTCAGAGGTCTACGTCCCACTTGCAAAGATGGATGAGTTCATCCAGCATTGTGACAAACACTTCAAGGGTGAGAAGTACGCAATTGAAGGAGCAGTAGGTAGGACTGGAGATGTCGCTGTACTAGCTTGGTTCCTTGACGATGAACGAAAGCGGATATCATTCCTGATGGGATGGTATAGGTCTCTTGACTTCATCGACATTGGTCTCAAGAATGGGGGTAGAGCATACTCCATTGGAATGTGGAATGTATCACATGCTCGAACCTACTATGGGGAAGACCGGTATGCACAGATGTCAAAACTGAAGCAAAAGACTGATCCTGGTCGCAAGCTAAATCCTCACAAGGTATTTTCAGGTCCATTAAGACTATCATTGAGATTCAATCTTTTAGTTCAACTAGCTGTGGCAATTGCATTTCCAATCGTACTCTGGATAGCTGGATTGATTGTACCAAACTTGTTGAGTTCATACCTTGACTGGCTGATGATACGAGACCTATGGAGTGTCTTCCTAGCATTCGCAATAGGTCTGGTTGTAGGTACGGCTGTAGTAGAGATAGCGAATATGGTTCCAATATCATTCGTGCTGAGGATAGGCGGACCATTCATGCGGCTTTTCCGAAAGATATTCCACTAACACTCAACATCGCCGGCATGCTAAAAAGAAACAAGAAATGCTCCTAAGGTTGATAGGTGAGTCCATTGACAGACAAGTCCATAGTAACTACAGACCTTACACGAAGATACGGCTATCGCGTAGCTCTGAAGAAGGTGACCTTGGACTTTCCTATTGGTGGAATTCATGGCCTCTTTGGAGCTAATGGTGCTGGCAAGACAACACTGATGCGAATCATTGCTACTTTGCTCCGTCCTCATAAAGGAGATATCCGAGTAATGGGATTTGATCCCGTAGAGGAAGATATTGAGGTATGTAAGAGAATTGGTCTTGTTGGAGATAAGGACCTTCTATATGGTGAACTCACAGGTCGAGAGAATCTTGCGTTCTATTCAAAATTGTATGGACTCGATAATGAAACGTTTGAGAAGAACATGATTGAACTGTCAACAAGGTTCGCTGTTAAGTCTCGAATTGATGATGAAGTAAAGATTCTGTCAACTGGACTTCGTAAGAGATTGGATATTGTGAGATGCTTTTTGCACAATCCTGAACTACTTCTATTGGATGAACCGTTCTCTGGATTAGATAAGGACACAACTGAGGTTTTCAAAGAATATCTAATTGAATGTCGAAATGATAGGACCACACTATTGACCACACACAATCTTGGTCTAGGTGCAGAGCTCTGTGATAGTTTTGTGACACTGCGAAAAGGAGAGATACTGAGTCAGGGGAAGGTGTCAGAGTTCGATGGAGTATTATGAGGTGAAATGATGACGTCTGGTGCAAGTGCTGCAATTCAAATCGCAAAGAAAGACATCAAGAGTCAACTCAGGAAGAAATTTGAGATCTTCTCAATGCTTCTCTTCGCACTGATAGCTGGACTCTCATTCTCATTTGCCCTACCAAGTATCCCAACCGACCAAGTTGCGTCAATTGGCTCGGCCATTGTGTGGGTTATTGTATTCTTTACAGGTATGTTTGGTTTTGCTCCAATATTCTTAGCTGAATCTGAGTCTGGGACTCTTCGAGGCCTCACGGTAGCTCCAATTCCTGCCTGGTCAGTGTATATTGGAAAAGTCATCTACGGATTTGTGTTAATGACGTTGGTGGAAATCTTCATAGTTCCCATCATCTCAGTGTTCTTCGGTTTCAATATGTTCGCACTCGACCCGCTGCTAGTTGTGGTCACTCTCTTGATTGGTGCTCTTGATCTATCTGCAGTGGGTTCTATGGCATCCGCACTCACCATGCCCTCTGAGTCCAAGGCAACAATTTTTCCACTTGTGTATTTCCCAACTGCAACATCTGGACTGATCCTTCTAATGCAGATTACCAATGTACTAGTAGTGGGAATGGTTTTAGGGCCAGGCATGAGTTTATTGTTTCTATTTGAAATCTTATTGGCACACTTGGTTGCAATGATGACCCTGTCGGCATTGGTCTTCAACTTCGCGCTTTCTCCATGAGACTGGATAGAGATGCTCACAAAATATTTTGTAACTAACAAAACCTTCATAACTATTGATATGTCGATTTGTGCTAATCGAGTGGACATCCATGCTGAACAAGAGACTAGTATTCATCGGAATTGTCGGTGTTATCGGTCAAGTGTATCTCTGGATGATGTGGATATTCGCACCTCCTGAAGCAACTTTTGGAGAATATATTCGAATCTTCTTTCAGCATATTGGACCAGCACTAACAGGTTATCTCGCCTTTGGAGTGACGTTGATTAGTTCCGGACTATACCTCTGGAAGCGAGAACTCAAGTATGACATAATCTCAGCAGCATCGATAAAGTTAGGCCTCTTATTCAACACAATAACTCTCCTGAGTGGAATGGTATGGGCGAATGCTACATGGGGAGTTCCATGGAATTGGGATCCTCGAGAAACAACTACGCTTATTCTTTGGATTGCATATGCGTGTTTGCTTGTGTATAGAGCATCTGTGAGTGACCGTGAGATGCGTGCTCAATACGGCTCGATTTTTGGAATTATAGCATTCCCATCAGTTATCCTGAGTTATTTCTCAACTCAGATTTGGTTTAGTCTCCACCCCCAACTAATCAAAACCAGTGGACTGGCAATGGGCATGGAACATGGACTCACAATGATGTTCAGCATGGTGACAATTGGTCTCCTCTATGTCTTACTACTGGACCTCACTTATCATGTTGAGTCAGCTGGAGAAAGACTAATGGAATATAGAATGTCAAGGAGTTAGTAAGATGCAACTAGTTGAATTAATTGAGTTATACGCAGTAGCTACCATTCTCTGGTGTAGTGTATTAGTGTTTATGATCTGGCTCTACTTCAGGATGCAAGGAACTGACAAAGCGCTAAAGACAATCACATCGACTGAGTTGGAGGAGTAATGTGTGAAGAAGAAAACCAGAGCCATACTAGTTACAGTAATCCTCGTTGCGACCGTTGGAGTTGTTATTGTAGGTATGGCTAGCTTCATTGACCCATACCTTAGTGTGGATACAATTGTAGAGAATCCGGACGCCTATGTGGGAAGACAAATACAAGTTCGAGGGGCTCTCGTCCCAGGAACATACGTCAATGATGGTCAAAATATTACATTCTACCTCACCGGTGACAATCACTCAATCTTTGTCATTCTGGAAGGTGAACAACCAGAAAACATGCTAACAGCTGACTATATCATAGCTGTTGGTGTAATGGAGTCTGTAGATATTATTAGAGCCTCGCAGGTTTTGGCTAAATGTCCCAGTAAGTATGAAGCAGCAACTCCATGAGCTTCATCTTGCTACAACTTTTTCTATTTCCATTCATCACCGAATTTCTTATCGAGTTCAACTGGATATGCGTCATCTGCCCAAGGAGAGGGCTCCTTGGAGAAACGCTGGGCTAGGATGCCTACTCGTCGACCAAGCTCTCGTACCGCAGCCATAGCTTCAGTATCTGCTCTTATGTCTCCAGGATTTAACGCATAACCGACATAATATGAGGGAACGCCAGGCACAATCATCTCCTTGACAAGTAGGTAAAACAGTAGTTGAGAAACAGTGAGATCATGACCGGTTCTACGTCCAACTACAAATGTTGCGCCAACCTTTCCATTAAGATGGGCAAACCGCCCAGTTCGATCAATCATATTCTTTGTAGTTGAAGGAACTGATGCATAATGAACAGGTGCACCAATAATTATCCCATCGGCCTCATGCATCAAATCCACTAAGGCATTAAGATCATCATTCAGTTTACACTTACCAGTCTGACTACATTCCGAACAATGCTCACAAGGAGCAAGGTTCAACTCACAGAGTTCCATAAATGCAGTCTCAATTCCCATTTGGTGAATAACTTCTAGAGCTGATTCTATCAGAATAGTTGTATTTCCACCACTTCGATGCGTGCCTGAAATTCCTAGAACCTTTGCCATTCTGTAATCATCCCTTTGCAGAGCATTGAAGAATTCTATGGTTTTATAATGATTTTCGTGTGTAACCTCCTCTTTAATCTCTGTTTCTAGTACAAGTGAGAATCACGCACTCGAGTAGAATTTGTGTGACGCGAAAATTACTTCTAGAAAAAAGTTTGATGGAAGTGATGTCATTTCCAACCCAAAAAGAGTTGGTGGACTCCATCACTCCCTTGTGAACTATAGATACAGATTGTTGTTCTTCATCACGAACTCTCGAGTGATATCCCATCTGTAATTTCTGTCTCTTGGTCCATATGGGCTTCTTTCCCTCTGATTGCTTCAACAAGACCTGATAAATCCTGAACGAACAATGGCAGAATTGCCGCAATCATGAAGAAAGTACCCAACCAGACAAACGAGATCAGTGGGAGTATCTTTGTTCTAAGATTCACCGATACGGGTTGTGATCCCTCTCCTATTCCTGAGATTGCAATGAAGATATCATACGTAGGTGCATGGTAGATGTACACATTGTTAGCCGTAGAGTCCCATTCTGAGAAATATGTCAGTGAAGCAAGACCCAAGGTTCCCGTAGAGTTGTCATGTATCACTGCTAATGTCACATACAATACATTACCGTCAATCACGATATCAGTAACACGAAGTTCAATACCCGGAGCAAGTTCTTTGGTCTGGCCAATTAGATAGTCGTCACGTTGGTCATGTGCTATGTTGGAACTCGTAAACACTCCAAGGAGAAGGATGATGAGGCCAAGATGAAGCATCAATCGACCCATCCGTCTCATCGTAAAGGTTCCAGAATCCTTTCCTGTCATGTACATGACGAATGTCACGGCTAGGTAGATGATTGCACCAAAGGCGGGTATGACCAAGATGTTTGCAATCCATGATGTTGAGAAGATACCAAGAGCGGGGTATAGATACGATACTAGTCCAACTCCAGCTCCCAATAGTACAAGAACCAGTACAAAGATACCTTTCACCTTGTTACTGATGGCCGAGTTCCGCATACAATAGAATGCTGATACTATGAGGAAGAACGATGCAAGATAGAATCCATACCAGAAGAATTCAATGTTGATTCCCACCATATTTTCCTCTAGATTGACAGGGTCTATCAAAGCCTGAACTACATTGAGGGCAGCAGGCATGGCTACACCAGCAAATGATGTGAATGTCACAACCAGTATTCCTAGTAGTGCTACAAATATTGAGAATCTTCTAAGCTCATTCATTGAGAAGAGACTAGGCCAGCCTGTGTCTTCATCATCGAATCCACTGAAACCAGCTTTCATTGTCATCAACAATGCAACAAAGAAAGTTCCTAGTAGAGTAATCAGCATAGACCAACTGACAGGTGTGAGTCTAAACCCATGAACTGAGGTCAATACACCGCTACGAGTAACCCATGTGGCAAACAATACTGTGATGTAACCAGTTATGAGGAATGAGTCACGTAGAACATCACTGTCCTTGAAGACTGCCTTTGCGTGATAGTATCCGGTCAGTAGGAGCCATGGAATCAATGAAGACGTCTCTACGGGGTCCCAGCCCCAATATCCACCCCAACCTAGTGTACTATAGGCCCAATATCCACCGATGGCAATTCCAAGTGAAAGCATAAGCCAGGCCATTGATATGCACAGCTTGTTGTATTTCTCCACAACGGGGATTGTGACCTTGTGTCGCTCCTCTGAATTGATGGTAAAACCTGCAAGTAGGATAGCGAACGGTACCATCATGAGAGCGTAGGCAAC
>JAEOST010000758.1 GCA_016840245.1 Candidatus Thorarchaeota archaeon | reverse complement strand
GAATTGACCAACGAATGCCGGTGCGGTAATGCTGTATGTTGTTTGAATTGCATTACTTGTCGGGTCCTGATCATTCGCATCATTGTCACTTACAAGTCCAGGATTACTTGAATCACTTGGGACTAGTATAGTAAAATCTGAATTGTCATCCACATCATCTGGGATTCTTAATACGAATACATCTGAGAGTAATCCAGATGCAGTTACGTCTAGGTCAAACGTTTCACCTGGTTCTACATCAATGGTTGAATCCATGGTTATTGAAAGACCAGTTGGATCATCATGACAACCTCCGCTATCACAATTCGATTCAGAATTGCGTACTGAGGTGACATTTCCAGCAGCCAGGACCAGCAGCATGGTAGCTGCAAAAACAACGAGGCCGATTTTCACATTACGCTTCATGAAGGTCACCGATCTCTATACATTGTCGGTATTATCCCGAGTATATTCCCGGAATACATCGACCGATGAGAAATCGCTTCCCGCTTAAAATGTTACTATATGAAAGTATAGTACTAGTCTCTCTCAGCTGTAGGGTTACAAATATCTTAGTTAACTATTGTAGTAATGTCATTATGTAACTATATTTCCATGATTGAAATACTGAATCGTAACAAATAGCGGCCATTATTCAACCATTCGTAACTACTTTGTTACAGTATACAAGGTCAAGCTAACTAATACCATGTCCAGAGGCAACATATTTTTATTGAAAACGCTGAAAGAATTACAAACCCAAATCTTGGGAAAATGGTGAGAAAACCAATGGTGTACTACACTGAAGAGACCCCAGGGGTCAATAAGCGGTTGGTAGCAGGTTACTACCTGTTCCTCTGCTTGATTGGTTTCGCTATTCTCCTAGGACCTACCGGATCCGGTATTCCGATCAATTTGGTTGGAACAGGAGTTTCGGACGATCATTATATCTCGTCCCCGTTTGGTACTGATCCTGACGCTTGTTCAGGATGCCACTCGAACGAATATAATAATTGGAGTACTTCACACCATGCAACCCACATGTCCGTAAATGGAACTGGGTATGTCGAGATTGGTGACCATTTCACGGAGCCATATATTGGCTTCTTTAATGCGTCCTGTTCCGAATGTCATACAAGCGGCTGGGATAATTCCACTGGAACCCCAACATATGACGCTCTTGGCGTCAACTGCTTTGCATGTCACTCGGGCGATCCAGTTGTCGACTATTCTGGTGATTCATGTGCACCCTGCCACTTACCAAGTGGTGAGGAGCATCCACACCAGATGACAGCATGGGAGAACTCTGCTCACGCCAACTCTCTTACCGATGTCCGGTCCAGTAGCCATGCAGCATCATATTGTATGCACTGCATGTCCACTGAAGGCTTTGTAGACCAACAAGCCGGCGGTCATGCTACAATTGAACCAACTGATGATGTAAACGCCATCAGCTGCCCAGCGTGCCATGCTGTACACGCAAACTGGACCTCTAACGAGGGTCAGATTCGTGCAGCCAGCACACCTGAGCTCTGTGGTCTTTGTCACGTTGGTGATCGCCACTCAACCTACCAGACTTGGACCGGTGGTCCACACGCTCTGGCTGGTGTTGAGTGTATTGACTGCCACGGATTTGACATAGCACCTGGTGACAACGAATTCCTCAATCACACATTCCTCGTCAATCTTGACGTGGCCTGTGGTCAGAGTGAAGAGTGTCATGAGGGACTAGAAGACTGGGCTATCGAGCAGCTTGAAACCTATACAGCCTCATACGAGGAACTGACAGGTGACATAACTGCTGAGGCCGATGCTTTTGAAACAATCGTAACAGCTTACAATGCAACAGAAGGCGCAGACCAGACCATCGTTAGTGATGCAATGGACGCTATAGATGCGGCTACTGGCTTAGTTAGCTACTACGGCGGAGATGGATCTTCTGGATTCCATCACCCACACCAGATATTTGGTGAGCTTCATGAAGCATTTGCTGATCTTCTAGATGCTAAAGCGGCCTACTATGAGGCGTTGGGCGAGTTGCCGGAGCCAACTCCGACTACAACTCCAACTCCTACACCAACCCCAACTCCAGTAGATAGTACTCTAGTTATTGTTGGTGGAGCCGCTGGTGGAATCGTTGTTGGCCTACTCCTAGGAGTTTTGGTTGGCAGACGTCGATAGACGCTGCAAGAAACAAACATTCGTACGGGTGTTCCCAGGTGCTTCGGCATCTGGTAACCCTATTTTTCTTTCAGCTTCTAGAAGTCCAACAACTACCACGTCCTCATTCTCATATTGTGACTCAAAAGCACACGGAAAGATACTACAATGAAATCAAAAATCATCTGTATCGCATTGGTCGCTCTTGTGATGTTTACTGCACAACCGCTTGGCACCAACATCACATCTAATCTAGGGGATACGCCGAATGTGATACTTGACTCGAGCGCGCCAGTTCTTTCACAGCACGAAGAGTTCAACGTCTCTTCATATCAGGACTATGCTGACGTGACATCCGACATACTTGTGTCACGACTGATGAATTCCACAGATGGTACTGTGTACAATCTAGGTGATGAAAGCTGGGATCTATTTCAGCGCAACACAAGTACAGCAAACTTCTACTGGGCAATATCAGCTCTAAACAAGTCATACGATTCCACAAACAATGAGACTTACTCTATCTATCTGAGTAGAGCAGCTCTCAAGATGGTGGACCTATTCATGGATCCAGTATATCCTGGATTTTATGTGAATGACTTGAGCGATCCTGAGCTGGCTCAGACTAAACGCCCAGGTATACAGGCCTACGCCTATTGGGCTCTGGAGCTTGCTGAATCTGTTAATTCCACTCTCAACTTCACAGCTGAAAAACAGAGTGCGATAACATGCCTTACTGATATGCTATATGATGAGGTCTATGGCGGTTTCCACTTCTTCACAATGCGGAATGGGTCTCTTACGATACCGTGGAACTTCTTTGAGATATACCCCAACGACGGGAAGAGGCTTGACCATCTTGCACTGGCTGCAACAGCATTGTATGACGCTGGTGTTGAGACAGGGAATACAACACTCATCGATATCGCCGACCAAGCACTCAACTTTCTCTACGTTCGGATGAGATACTACTTCGATGCTACATACGGTGGATTAAGACTTGCCGTGGAGAGAGATGGAGGAATATTGGTCCTTGATGAAGGACTTCGTCCTGGACACACAGTCGTCACTGACATCAATGCAATAGCTATTAGAGCACTCTTGACAGGGTATCTGACGACAGGGAATATAACTTACCTCGAACTCGCTGAGGATACATTTGATGCATTGTTGACTTACAACTGGGATTCTGATTTTGGAGGGTGGTTCACTGAGACTTTGGATGGTTTACCCTACGATCCACTTGACGATGAAGATGT
>JAEOST010000757.1 GCA_016840245.1 Candidatus Thorarchaeota archaeon | reverse complement strand
GACATCGTGACCGCTCCATGTTTCGTTCATCACATTTGGCTCATAAGGGTTCGTGAACGTCGTAGGAATACATTACGAGTTAGTAACAAATTATATAACGAAAAAACATTATTGTTTAGTATTATTTCTACTAAAGTTTATTTAACTAAATAATGTAGAAAACTTCCTTAGGTGTTTTACTAACGAACTAACTAAGTATGTTGAATCGTCTACCTCAACAAACAATAGGAATCAAGTGGTACTATACACGTTGAACTCATACACCACGACAAAGCGGAGTGTCGCTAGTTTTCTGTTCAGCACGGGTGGTGTTTTCTTTGCCTACGCCACCCACTCTATCCAACCTCAATTGACAATAGCGATTGCGTGGTAATGTTAGTGTTCTAGAGTTAGGCATCACGACGATGCTCCGGCATCACTTCAAGGGGGGTAACTTTTTCCTCACCACCCTTCTCTTTTTTACTCAAGACAACCTAAGATGAATATCTAAGAAATCCGGGACGTCCAGAAGCTCCGAGAGGATACAATTCGGAGCGGCCCGAATAGGGGCCATATGACGGGAATACTATCTTCTAATTCTAATTATCAGAACAACAATGAATACAATGAGAACTGACCCTATAATAATAGGAAGGAAATACAAGTTAGAAGGCTGTTCTGGTGTGGTGGTTGTTGGAGTCGTAGGTGTGGTCGGTGAGGTCGTTGTTGGTGTGGAGGTAGTTGTTGTACTTGTTTCCTTCGGATCATAGATGCTGATCTCTAATGTGTATGATGTTGTTGGCATATCTTCTGCAAACTTCACACTCACAAAATAGGTCTGTCTTACGACACCTGTCAAATTACCCATGTCGTATGATGTGAAGACATGAAGATAATGAATGAACTTCACACTCATATGTATCCAGCTATCCGTCAGGTTCAGCCCAAAGGAAACATTATTGTATTCTGTGAAATTGACGGCGCTCGACCGCACCAATACATTGAGCGATGGGTGGTCCCAACTCTGACTCGTATTCCATTCTGGATTCCATTCAAGAACAGTCATTTGTAATGTCCAATTGAGCCATGTTTCTTTCCCAAACACACTTGGTTCTGAGAGCAATTCAAGTGATAGACTTGATGTACTTTCTACCATGGTCTCTATTATGAAAGATTGAGCAGATGTGTTTTGTATCAGACATATTGCAAGTAAAACAACGAGTACGACAGCAGTCGTTTTCCCCATCTGAGCACCTCATGCGCAGACGCGCGGAATTGCTACTTATGTCATGTCTCTATGTACATTTTCTTCGGTGTGACTTTAGATTGCACAATGAGCACTAATCACAAATGAAAGAAAAGACGATAAGAGCGGCTATTCTCACTATGATGATGAATCTGGCAGGAGAATCAGTTGAGGAAGAGTGAGAGCAAGAAAAAGACACTAGTAACGACGATGACACGAAACATAGATTAGCTGTTGTGAGATAGCATTCTCAGTTGTGTTCGGAGTCATTTGTTCGTCAGCCAGCCGCTCACGGATTCTAATCGTTCACAGCTACTAACTTTCGCCGTCATATCACCCCGGTGACACTAGCTCTAGTTGAAAAGACACGTCACCTCGGTGAAGTCCCTAAGGAAGAAGAATTTGAACATGATTGACAATCTTTGTGTCGCGTGATTTCTTTCTATCATCCAATCAGGCTGGCCAAAGCTGTTAAGCACCCGTCACAACGGTGAGAGCTCATTATCGCTGCTCTATTGTCGGCGTGAGAAAGCATTCAGTAGTTCATTAAATATATCCACCCAAGTCTTAAGTATAGTAGTACGCTGATATTTGGCATCGTGGTTGGTGGCATAAATGGGAAAAGAAAGAAAACTGAGTCTACTTCTGATAGCAATTACAATGCTATTTCTTCTAACATCCCAGACAGGAGATGTAACCTCATATTTTGACAACACACTCGAATCAGAAACGACACAGAACACTGTGCAAACGGTATTAGATCCGTCTGTTGCAATGGCTCTAGCTGATTCTGGTTTGGCTCAACAAGTATCATTGAGAACTACCCACGAGCTGAGTACTGCAGAAATCGTGCAGCTTGAGAGTCAGGGCGTCATTTTCCGAAGGCGTGGCGATAAAGTGACTCATGCTGGTTGCATCTACATCGCGGAAGTCACAAGTCAGTCAGCGCTTGATGCGATTATCAATGCTGGTTATGTGGCGCAGTTGAATGGTGACTCTAATCTAAATGAAATCCACCTTGACCAGAGCATCGGGAATATCTCAGCGGATTTGGCCTACGCACTAAGAGATCCTATTCTTGAGTCACAAAACATTACAGGAAAAGGAGTCACAGTTGCGATTATAGATACGGGTATTGACTACCAACACCCGGATTTCTACTTCCCAGATGGAGGTGAGTATTACTACAGGTATGACGCAGTGGGTGGTTACTATGTTGACCTTGATAATGATTCCATATACGATGTTGGTGAGAAGGCATGGTACTACGACGTTATTGGTGACGGGGGCAGCACAGGATTAGATCCTGAATATGATTGGATAATTAGTGACACAAATGGAAATGCAGGCTATGAATATGGGATTGATTATATGTACGTAGCTGATGACATCAACAATAATGGAGTCTTGGAAGCTGGAGAAATTTGCGTCAGACTCGATACTTGCAAGATATCCAAGATCTGGGACCAGACAACCGGTGATTTCTACGTTCGAGGCGTGAACATTACCAATCCCTCTATAAACACACAAGTAGATACTGATGGGCACGGTACACATGTAGCTGGAATAGTTGTGGGGGGACAGTTGGGTTATCGGACATATACTGGTGTCGCCCCAGATGCAGAACTGATATTTATCAAGACATCATGGTCCTCCCTCGACATAATGGATGCTGTTGTTTGGGCTGTAAATGAGGGAGCGGATGTGATTTCCTTTTCAGGAGGCGGGTATATCAATAGACCACTTGATGGTTCATCCAACTTTGAACAAACTTTTGACTGGGCATATGACCAAGGAGTCCCGTGCGTAGTGTCAGCTGGGAACTCAGCTAATGACCAGATTCATTCTTGGCGCACACTTCCTGCTTCTACCGAGGAGAGCACTAGATTCGAGGTCATAAGTGCAGGCCAGACTGATGTCTATTTGACAGTCCTTTGGAGAACTTCCTCAAATCCTCTTACACTCAGAATGCAAGCGCCATACATCATTGTTCCAAGCCCAATCTTTTCCATTCCTTTGGACGGCTCGGCAGTGAATGTCGAGGACAACATTGTGACTGCATACAGATACACATCCTCTAGAGACACAGCCTACATCAATATTCATATCACTTACCAGTCCCCTAGAACCGATGTAGAAGCCGGAGTATGGAATCTCTATCTTAATAATGCAGCCGTTACAAGTGAGGAAACTCATACCTACATCTATCCAGATGGTAGTAACAGGATGTTTGACTACGTTACTTCCTACTTCACTGTAAGTTCTCCGGCGACAGCAGACACAGTAATCGCTGTTGCTTCCTACGTCACCAAACTGGGTGGGCCAAGTAGTACTATGTATGACAAAAGTGTGTTTAGTTCTAGAGGACCAAGGATAGACTATCTACTCAAACCAGAAATCTCTGCCCCAGGTGAACAAATCATGTCTGCATCCTCTATTAATGCTGGTGGCTACCCTGGTGGTCATGAGCTTAAGTATGGAACTTCTATGGCCTGTCCGCACGTAGCAGGAGTTCTAGCTCTTGCGATTCAATGTCATCCATCTGGGATGCCGTTTAGCTCTTCATCCCTAAGGAGCGACTTGTTGGAAAGTTCAGACGTAGTTTCGTTCACTGGTTCTGTTCCAGATTTCGATTGGGGCTATGGAAAGATTGATGCATTCGAGGCTGTTGTCAGGGAATCGCCTGATGTGGGACCAATAATCTCAGAGGTAACGGTAGATGATGTGCCTGTGGCTGATTATCATTCAACTGAGATAGTCAGAGGCCAAAGCTTCATGCTCTCCGTTCTTGTCACAGATGACCAGTCCTACCATGATCTTTCTGTAATTATTGAGTATAGTGAAGCCGGAGGACCTGTTGAAGGCTCTTTCCCACTCACCTATGACCCTGTATCAGGAAGATGGAATGTTTCATTATATGCAACACCAGTAGCTGAACTTGTGACCTTCAATTTCACTTTCCTAGTGGATGATCCATTGTTCTCTGCGAATCCCCATACGGTTTTCGTTGATGTGCTGAATGAGCTTCCAAATCTCTATGCAACATTCCTTAACGAAACGTCAGTCTTAAGGACGGAAGTTGTTGAATTTGCGGTAAATGCCTCTGATTATCACGATGGAAATAATATCCAAGTGACACTCTGTCTACAGCGACCGGATCTAAGCTGGCTAAATCTCACCATGACATGGAATGGTACTTTGTTTGTCAGATCTATTCTCTTCAATACCACAGATCAATTAGGTCAATGGAACGTATACGTTGAGGTAGCAGACCAGGATGGCGGTGTTGTGACAGAGCTTCAAGATAGCCTACTTGTTTTAAACAACAATCCAACCGTTTCAGGGAGTTTGGTGTCAACAGAAGTAGCTGCTGGTGACGATCTGGAGGTGGACATAACATCTGATGATGTCGAAGATGGCTGGTCTGGTCTTACTGTGGAAGTTTGCCTAAAAGATTCCATGAACAACTGGTTCAACTATACCGTTACAATTTCATCAGGTGCTGATACAGTTCAGATTAACACGACAGGTCTGTACCCAGGATCCTATGAGGTCTATGTAGTTGTGACTGATCAAGATGGCAGCCGAATCGAGGACTATTGTGGAACTCTTGTATTGATTGATATAATCCCACCAACAATTGACTCACCATCAGACGTACCTTATGATGAGTTATCCATAGGGCACTCCATAACATGGTCTCCCGACGATCTTCACCCGCAGAGTTACATCATCTACTTGGATGGGACTCCGGTGAGGTCAGGAACCTGGAACTCCAGCTCAGAAAGCATCACGATATCGGTCGATGGACATGGGCTTGGAACCTATAACTACACGATTGCGGTAACCGATGTTGGAGGCAATACTGCAGTTGACACAGTGTTCATAATCGTTACTGATGGCACTGATCCGAATATTGATACACCTGTTGATGTTCAATATGACGAGTTTGCCACTGGATATTCGATAATCTGGGATCCCTCAGACATGCATCCAGTGAGTTATGTCATCTACCTTGAGGGGAGTCCTGTCAAGTCAGGTATATGGAACAGTAGTGTTGAGACCATCACAATCTCGGTTGATGGACATGGACTGGGTTCATACAATTACACCATTGTCGTTACAGATGTCGGTGGCAAAACAGCAACCGATACAGTGTATGTTCATGTGAATGATGGAACTACTCCGACTATAGACACACCTCTCGATATTCTATATGATGAGTTCGAGACAGGTTATGCAATAACCTGGGATCCCTCAGATCTCCATCCAGTGAGTTATGTCATCTATCTTGAAGGAAGTCCAATCAAGTCTGGAGCTTGGAACATCAGTGCTGAAACCATCAATGTTTCAGTCGATGGCCACGGCCTGGGTGAGCACAATTACACTCTTGCGGTGACAGACATTGGTGGTAATACTGCAATCGATACAGTTCTTGTAACAGTCGTTGATGGAATTGCTCCAACAATCGATAGTCCATTAGACATTGAATATACTGAAGGTGATATTGGTAACACCATAACCTGGAACCCTGACGACCTGCATCCATCGAATTATGAGATTCTTAGAGATGGTGTGTCAGTAGGTTCTTTTGTTTGGAGTCTTCCTCTGGAATCAATTATGGTGCCAGTTGATGGACTTCTACCAGGTGAGTACAACTACACCCTGGTAGTGACTGATACCGGAGGCAATACAGTTTCAGATTCAGTAATAGTCACTGTGACTACGCAATCTACCACTCCTACGACTGAAACGACAACGGACACGACAAGTCCGACACCTCCTCCGCCAAGTGATATGTCGGTGATGATTATAGTCCTCGTCGGTGCGGGTGGTGCAGTAGTTGTAATTATCATCATCTTTCTCATGAAGAAGAAGACCACGTGAGCTCGTCTTAGGAATGCTAGACATTGGAGGGTTCCGTAACTCTTTGGGTGAGGACCCTCCTTGATCTTTTTAGTAGCTTTGTTCCATTTCAAGGAGTATTGCAACTATTGGTAGAATCGTGATATTAAGGAAGAAACAAGGTTAGAGACAAGGTTTGAGCCAATTCACCCGCTTACACTATACCCACATGCCGCTCAGAGGGCATCTTAT
>JAEOST010000756.1 GCA_016840245.1 Candidatus Thorarchaeota archaeon | reverse complement strand
CGACTGTCATGGATCACACTGTTGAAGTCCTCACTGATACTCACTGTCATATCATCCTCCACTAGTACCTGACATGCGAGGAAGACAGCGGGATGAGCGAATTGAGTTGCACCAAACTTGATCTTCTTCTCAAAGCGCTCATGTTGCGCCTGAGTCTTCTTTGTTGGTACTCCTTTGTGAATGGTGACCCTGCAGGTAGTGCATATCGCCTTCCCCCCGCAGGTATGGACTACATCGGTCTCATGTTCGATGAGGGCTTTGAGCAACTTTGTCCCGCTCTCCACGTTGATTTCCTTCAAAACCTCACCCATGAAATCGACAACTGTTACTATCGGCATAACTGTTGTAGTGGCATATTCGTGCTAAAATGCGTTGTGAGTGATATAGCCTCTGATTGATTCTTGACCAAATAGCCATATCTCGAATCCATCTGGTCACTGCCCTCTGGAATTGAGATTCGCTGTCTATGACTATGAATGTATTGCATTCCACGCAATCCACAATTTGTAACGGGTCATTAATATGGTCGATATATTCCAACTGGAGATGGGATGTAAACTCTAGAGTTCATCACCAATCATATCAGGTGGTTACATGGGAAACAACTCACGTGATGTTACAACTCCAAATCGGAGAAAATACGCTCTAGTACTAATTATCTCTATGACTGTTATTTCCTCCATCTTCATAATCGGCTTTCTCGCCCAGCAGAACCCTGCACAAGATCCACTTGACACACTTGATACCAATATCCTCGATGTTATGAATAGGCAGCACGTCCCTGGCGTATCAGCATGTGCCGTCAAGGATGGTGAAGTGGTCTGGATGGAGACCTATGGCTATGCTGATCTAGACAAGAACATCAGTGTGACTCCAGATACTATATTCATGCTAGGATCATTATCAAAAATCACCACTGGTATTGCGTTCATGCAGCTCTTCGAACAAGGACTAATTAGTCTGGATGATGACATCAATGACTATCTCACCTTTGATGTTCTTCATCCTGACTTTCCTGCAACAGCAATCACTCCACGAATGCTTCTCTCTCATGTTTCTGGTATTCGTGATAACTGGTCAGTTTTGGGTCCATTGGAGGTTTCAGGAGTCGATACTCCTCTGTCACTTGAGGAGTTCTGTGAGAGTTATCTGACATCATCAGGGACTCGTTACTACACATCTAACTTCAACGATGCTGAACCGGGCACCGAGTACGAATACACCAATGTTGGGTCCACTCTGGTTGCATACCTAGTTGAGGTCCTCTCCAACACCACCTTTGAGGAGTACTGCCAGCAAAACATCTTCGAACCATTAGGTATGAATGAGACATCTTGGTTCCTGTCAAATCTCAATGAAGATGCAATAGCCATTCCGTATCTCTACTCTGGAGGGACCTTCAATCCTTACGGGCATTACAGCTCTGCAGTGTATCCCTGTGGTTTCATGAGGACCAGTGTTAGTCAACTATCTCAACTCATGGCTGTGATTATGGAAAACGGAACTTTGGGAGATACAACCATTCTTAATGCTACTACCCTCCAAATGATGATGACCCATCACTATCCCTCTCTGACCACCAATTATGGCTTCTTCTTCGTAAGTTCAGGCGTATTATGGGGACATGGAGGTAGCGGACCTGGTGTTGCTACTCGAATGCTATTCTATCCTGAGGTTCATGAGGGAGTCATTGTGATGATGAATCTTGAGAACAATGATGCTGTGAATTCAATTCACAATCACATCCTGGATTGCATGCGAACCACATATGGCTGGCTGACATGAAAAAAGACCAAACCTCACTGTTACCCTGTCAATAAAGAACACTTGTGTTTCTTGGTGATAGATAGTCGTTTCAACAATTAACTACACAAAGACTCTCAAATAGAACCAGATTTATCTAATACATGTTCCTCCATTGAGCATGACCTCCGCTATTTCTGTAACCGAGCTTACAAAGAAATTTGGGGATTTCACTGCTGTCGACAAAATCAGCTTTGAAGTAGAGATTGGAGAAATCTTTGGCTTTTTAGGACCCAATGGAGCTGGCAAGACCACCACAACTCGGATGTTGACAGGAATCTCAACTCCTACTGAAGGTAGAGCAGAGATAATGGGGCACGAGATTCATTCCTTTGCAGCTAAAGAACGAATGGGTGTTGTCACTGACCTCTCTAATGTCTACAATGACCTCTCAGCGTGGGATAACCTGATCTTCACAGCCAAGCTCTACGGGCTCAATCGTAAGAGGCGTGAGGAGAAGGCGGAGGAATTGCTAGATCTCTTTGGTCTCTATGAGGTGCGCGAAAACAATGTGAGGGAGTTTTCAGGCGGTATGAAACGAAGGCT
>JAEOST010000755.1 GCA_016840245.1 Candidatus Thorarchaeota archaeon | reverse complement strand
GGAAGTCGAGGAACATGGAAACACTTCTACAAGGATGTCTATTATGTTTTACAGGATCTGAATTTTACAGATGTAACAATCAGTGACTTAGGGATTCAGGTCCAAGTTGGGACACGAGAGAACTCATCATGTACATTGTTAATTGATGACTTCAAACTACTATCATTTCCTGCTGGAGACCCTGGGTTCGAGTATGATTACTACTATCCTACCTATCCAATAACAGGATGGAATACATATGGGAGCGGTTCGCCGTATCTAAACCAGACAACAGATTCACATAGCGGTCAATATGCTGCGAATATCACACTCTATGGTGGATCCTCTAGGACATCAGGTGTGTTCAGAGATACGCTACTGGAAGTAGAATCAGACCTCTTCACTGATTTTTGGTGGCGTTTGGATGAGTTATCAGGAACTGGAAGTCAAGTCATTGTTGCTCTTGAGATTGATTATGGTAGCAAATATGTCCAATATATTCCTGCAGGTCCATCCACTTCGACTTTCACAAATAGTAGTAGTGATGGCTTCATTCTTGTTGCTAACTACAATGTCACAGGACAGTGGTTTAACTTAGTGAGACACCTCCATAGTGACTTAGAAGCATTATTTGGAGTGGGTGATTATACTATCACTATGATTGCAATCTATGGCCATATATCAGCTGGTGAGTCTTTGTCAGTGTTGTTTGATGATATCCACTTCATACGCGACACACATGCTCCCATTCTGACTCAGCATTCTGTAACTCCAGGAGTGGATGGGTCTAGATGGGTTCGAGTTGAGGGAACTGATGCACTTGGTGTCGGAGGAACTTTGCACTACTTCGATGATGTGTCATGGAACTTTCTTCCACTCGCTGACTTCGGTGATCATCTAGAGGTCACAATTCCTGCACTTCCATATGGAACTAATGTGACCTATTATCTAAATCTCACTGATCCCGTTGGCAACTGGGCAATCTATGACAATGAGGGACTATTCTATAAGTACACAGTAGATGAAGGGATATCTCCAAATGTTACAATTATCGCACCCTCAAATGATGATGATGTTGAAGGTAATGTGCTGATACAAGCAAATGCAACAGATGATGAAAGTGGTATTGACTATGTAGAATTCTGGGATGGAGGAAATCTTCTCTTTACAGACTTTAGCTATCCATTCGAGTTCTTATGGAATACAGATACTGCTTCCATTGGCAGTCATTCATTGATGGTTACTGCATATGACATAGCTGGAAATCCTCATTCAGATACAATCTTTGTAGATGTAATCGATACAATAAGTCCTGAGATTGTCGGACCACTTGATATCAACTTTACAATTGGTGAAACCGGACATACATTAGTGTGGGCGCCGTCAGACATCCGTCCCACAATATACATAATCTATCTTGATGGAACTGAACTTCGAAATGGACTTTGGAACTCCAGCTTTGAAACTATCAGTGTTTCACTTGATGATTTAGTAGTTGGTGATTACAATTTCACTCTTCTTGTATTTGATTCAGGCGGAAATACGGGAATAGATACTGTACTAGTGTCTGTTTTAGAGGAGAGCACAACAACAGTAACTACATCAACTACATCAACTGAACCGACAACACCATCATCTACAACAACATCAACGACAATAACTACAACAACAGTACTCACATCAACTACTTCTAGCTCAATAACGAGTGAAGAAACAACAACAACATCTAGTACAACTCCATCATCTACTACAGTACCTTCCGATGCAACCATGCTACTTCTTATGGTTGGAATAGGAGGATTACTTGTCATCATTGTGATAGTCGTTATCGTTCGAAAACGAAAGTAGACTAAATAATGGGCGGCATTAAGTCGCCCTTACTCCTTTATTTAATAGTCTGTTATTCCATTTCTCAAAACAGTTATCAGTCAATTTTCTACACGATTTTTGATGAGAACGCAAGGGGCAACTCTTGCATTATGGAGAGCAAAAAGAAAATGAAAAGACACGCCATAGTGATGGTTTTTTTATTGCTTGTTTCAATGTTCATGGTTTCAATGAATACGACAGGAGTACATGAGTTGGAAAATTCAAGACAACAACTAGAGAATGTCGAAACGCTGAGTGATGGACCTGTTAATCAGCTGCAGGTCAATGTCGTTCAGAATCCTAGTTTTGAGAGATTTCCAACAGATGCTCTTCCCAGTGAGTATTCAGGGTCTCAAGGTACCTATGTTTACAGTGATAGAGCATATACAACCAATCCCGCAAATGGTTCATATGCTGGGTATCTTGCATCCATGGGCATCCAATGGAACAATGCTGGTGGTTGGTTCACGTATTCAGGTCTTATCACAGATGCATTGCTGACATATGGAACCGAGATGGAATTCTATTGGAATGTACTTGCCAATCCAGATGCAGAATCTGGTGGACATTGCAGATTCGTATTATGGACCACTAATGAGACCGGCGTCACGTATAGACTCAATTACTATTTCTCATATGGTTCTGGATTGACTGTCACAAACACATCATGGGATGTGTTCTATCTGATCTCAGATTCCCCTCAACAATGGAATCATTTCAAATACAACATAACTGAGGAATATATGAACTACTTCGGTACACCTGATCCAACACGACGCATTTCAAACATCTATTGGTATACAAACTCACCTGGATATGCAACAGATGTAGTTGAGTTCGCAATTGACGATGTTGCGATATTCAATGATACTTACTCTTGGTTGTCAAATGGTGATTTCGAAACAGGTACTGGAACCGGCTGGAATGGAGGCAGTTCAAGTCCTGGTTATGTTTCTAAGAGTTCAGATTCAACGGATGGCTCAAACTCACTTAATCTGACAACAAAAGATGTGGGTGCATCTTCATACGCATATGTCCAGCAGGATTTCAGCCCAGGCGGCCTATACCCACATGAGAGCTTTTTTGCATCAGAACCTGGTCAAGCCATTGTCGATTTCAAATACAAATATAGTCAAACAATCGGAAGTGGTACTAGGGCGTATTCATATCTCAAAGTTCTGTTTCGAAACGCGTCTAGCTATTACAATCTAATCTTCTATATGGGTCATTATAATGATGCAATTGCTGATAGCAACACTACTAACTACATGAACTATCAACTAAGTGGTTTCTATACTCATGATGTATGGAATCATGAACGCTTTGACCTCTATCCCTACATGGTTGATGCACAATATACCAATCTTGCATTAATACAATTCGAAGTATACTCATATAGCAACGTGGTAGGCGCCACTATCCAAACGCTCGTGGATGAACTTCAACTCATTACATTCCCATCTGCAGATCCCAGTTTTGAAGAAGATTGGTATCAGGATGCAAATACTCCGTTTGCTTCATGGGATAGCGG
>JAEOST010000754.1 GCA_016840245.1 Candidatus Thorarchaeota archaeon | reverse complement strand
CTTCTCAGCAGATTTTACAGCCTCTTTCAGAACGGATTCGGATACACTCTCAGGATTCGCATGCAGATATTCTCTGATTTCTGTCCAGAACGGAATTCTCTGAAGTAGCTCAGCTTCGATTTCCCCTCCATCTTGGAAGCTGGCAAAAGCCTCCTCAAGGACATCGATTGGGGTCTTTTCAACAACAAGCTCCGGTTCAGGTGTGTCTCTGATCCAATCCTTTAGAGGGTCTGGAGCTTTGCCCTCGCCATGAATTATCTTTGCCATCATAGAATCATAGTCAACTAGAATTGTGTCAACTGAATCAGTAGATTCGACCTTTTCTTCTCTGACAGGTTCCAGTTCAGGTGTAGGTTCTGGTTCTTCCAACTGTGGAGGGGGTTCTGGAGGTGTGTACTCGAAATCTGGTAGTTTCTTTCTAATGAATCCAATCCATGAAGGCTCCTGAGCTACAATTAATTGAGCACATTCTAGCGCTTCCTCTACACGTTCAAGTTTGAGAAGTATCAGAAATTTATGATACCAACCACGAGTGAATTTCGGATTTGCTTCTGTGGCTCTATGGTATGCAAGCAATGCCTCTTCATTTTGACCCTTCTTCTCTAATTCATTACCCT
Organism: Candidatus Thorarchaeota archaeon; assembly: GCA_016840245.1. Next base: position 2,551 of record JAEOST010000754.1, on the reverse strand, counting down.
CTATCAGTAGGCCATGATGTGAGGAATCAGTAGAGTCTGGCATCTAGTAATCACATACAAACATCGTATTTAGATTTTCACAGTATGCTGCTCATCAATCATATAGATGACATGCAACATAGTGACCATCACCCACTTCCTTTAGCTCTGGTTCCTCTAATGAGCACTTGTCAAACACCTTAGGGCATCTTGGATGGAATCTGCATCCTGAGGGTGGATTGATTGGACTAGGAATCTCTCCTTGTGGAATCGCCTCGGATCTCTTCGCCTTTGGGTCAGGTACTGGGATTGCACCAATGAGACCTACAGTGTATGGATGTAATGGTTCTTCGTACACCTTGTCATCAGGTCCAAGCTCGATGATTCTGCCAAGATACATGATTGCTATCCTGTCACATACATGTCTAGAGGTGGCCAAATCATGGGAGATGAATAGGTATGTCAGATCCAAGTCTTTCTTCAAATCCATCATCAGCTCAAGAAGTTGAGCCTTGATTGATACATCAACCATTGCTACTGGTTCATCGGTCACCACAAATTCAGGTTCAAGAATGATGGCTCTTCCGAACACCACTCGCTGTTTTTGCCCGCCGCTCAGCTGGTGAGGTCTCCTATCATAGAATGCGCTTGCAGGACTAAGTCCGACCCTCTCTAGAACATCTTCTGCTTTCTCTCTTCTTTCGGCAGCTGAACCTATCTTTTGTAATCTCAGGGCGTCAGCGATAGCATTTCCCACCGATAACCGTGGATTGAGAGATGATGTGGGATCTTGAAACGTGAATTGAATACGTCGGCGTATGAGTCGTAGGTCCTTCCCCTTGAGTTTCGCAATATCCCTCCCATCATATATGATTTCCCCACTTGTAGGTTTGAGAAGTCTGACACATAATCTCCCCATTGTAGTCTTTCCAGAACCACTCTCACCAGCAAGACCTAAGACTTCTCCTCTCATTATGTCTAGTGTAACTCCGTCGATAGCCCTGACAAAGTCTTTCTGCTGTGACGTGATCTGTTCAATGAATCCCTTCTGTACAGGGAAATATTTCTTAATATCCTTAATTTCAACTAGTTTCATTCTATTTGTGCCCCTCCATACAAATGACAGGCAACCAATCCACCAGTTTCACTCTCTACGAGTGTTGGTACATCAGTGCGACAGATATTCATCACAAAAGGACATCTTGGACTATACATGCATCCTGGTGGTGGGTCTACTAAGTCTGGAGGTGCACCAGGAATCCACTCGAGCTTCTTGTTAGGTTTTGTAACATCAGGAACCGACTGCAGTAAAGCTTGGGTGTAGGGATGCTGTGGATTCTCAAACAATGTTTCTGTGTCTGCGATTTCCATCATTCTTCCTGTGTACATTATCGCCACACTATCAGCTGTCTGAGCGAGAACTCCAAGGTTGTGTGTTATCAGAATCATGGTCAGGTTGAATTTCTCCTTTAGTTCAGCCATCTGTTCCAATATCTGAGCTTCGACAATAACATCCAATGATGTTGTAGGTTCATCGGAAATCAAGAGAGTGGGACGCATTACAAGCCCGAGACCAATCATAACCCTCTGTCTCATTCCTCCAGAGAATTGATGTGGGTAGTCAGTGACTCGTTCAGGTAGTATACCCAGCCCCTCCAGAACTTCTTTACCTCTCTCTATGGCTTCATCTTTACTTATTCCTGGACTATGTGCTCTGACAATCTGTACAAAGTGGTCTCCAATACTCAACATTGGATTCAAAGATGTCATAGGGTCTTGGAAGATGTATGCTACTTGATGTCCTCGAACAGCTCTCATTTGACGTTCACTAAGTTTGGTTAGATTAACGTCCCCGGTTTTAATGACGCCGCCTCTTTTTAGAAAGATATGTCCTGGTTGTCTTTCGATATGCAGACCTCGATAGTAGCACTCTTGTTGCATATTGAGAACAATGTCCCCACTCATAACCTTCCCCGGTCTCGATACTAGGCCCATTATTGCCCTACCAAGTGTAGATTTTCCGCAACCAGACTCCCCAGCGAGTCCAAGTGTTTTATTCCTCTCTAGGTTTAGAGTGACTCTATCAACTGCTCGGGCAACGCCTCTTCTGGTCTTGTACTCTACAACAAGATCTTTGATTTTCAGAACATGGTCCATGGTCTATTACTCCGTCAGTTTTGGTGTAAGAATCTCATTGAGGCCTTCGCCTGCAAGTGTGAATCCCAGGGCAAGAAGGACTATCATAACTCCTGGAAAAGTACCAACCCACCATGCACCAATGAACATATCACTGCGCCCTTGTGTCAAATCCCTCCCCCAGTCAGCAATATCTACCTGAAGACCCAGGCCAACAAATGTGAGTCCTGCTGCTGTTAGAATTGCGTCAGCGAAATTGATAGACATAATGACTACTGCAGAAGGAATAACATTGGGTAGTATGTATCTGAAAAGAATGTCCCGATCTCTTGCTCCCATGACAATGGCAGCTTCAACATAGGGTAATTCTCGAACTGTCAAGACTTGACTTCGTATAACTCTGAAGTACGATGGTACATACACAACCGCAATGGCT
>JAEOST010000753.1 GCA_016840245.1 Candidatus Thorarchaeota archaeon | reverse complement strand
CTTGATGGATCTACACAAATGATTCCTACAGATTTGTTTTGAGCTCGGTACTCAGAAGTGATCTTTGTGACAAGAGTGCTCTTACCAGAACCAGGGGGTCCTGTGACACCAATCACTCGGGCTCGACCGGTCTTGGTGTATAACATGCTTAGTGCATCTGATGCTGCTGGGTCCTCATCCTCAATTAGAGTAATGAGTCGAGCTAGGTCACGTCTTTTGCCACTGAGAACACCCTCAGCGAGCTTTTCAGCAGACACTTCAGAATCCTCACGATATTCAGACTATTTCTTTGCATTCGCATTGATATAGTCAACAATTTCTTGTAGTTGTGTACCAGGACCAAAGATCTCAGAGATTCCCACTTCTTTGAGTTGTGGAATATCGTCTTGAGGAATTATACCTCCTGCAACTACTAGAATTTCATCTGCCCCCTCTTCACGAAGAAGCTCCATCACTCTTGGAAAAATCGCATTGTGCGCTCCACTCAAGATGCTTAGTCCGATTACGTCAACTGCTTCATCAACAGCAGCTCTGACAATCATCTCTGGGGTCTGTCGTAGTCCTGTGTAGATGACCTCCATACCAGCATCTCTGAGTGCACGGGCTACAACTTTTGCACCGCGATCATGACCATCCAAACCAGGTTTCGCAACAAGTACACGAATTTTACTCGATGAACTCAAGTGTACACCTCTTCCTGTTACTGATTCGGCGAATCCCTTTGTTGTGATATAAAGGCTTTCGATAGAGGGAGAAATAGCTATTCTTCAATGATGTGGACCGTATTCTCTCTACCATCTTTGAATCTTCGAACTAAACCTCGCTCTTCCAGTGCAGTTAGAATAAGACTGACTTTTGCTTGAGACATATTGAGATCACGATAGAGATCCTTCTGAGGGCATGACCCTCCTTTTACACGGATTGTGTCCATAACCTCTTCCTCTTCAGAAGTTATACCTACGATTCTGACCCGTCCAATCTCACGTAGTTTCGATACCATCTTGGGTCCAAAGTATCCGAGGATCAGACCAAGTCCCAAGAAAGCACCACCGATTATAATTAATTCAGCACCACCAACACCAACGACGGATGAATCGTGCAATGGGACCTGATACCGAACAATGAACACCTTTTCCTGGCCAGATTGTAAAAGGTTTACATACCATGAGAAAGCCATTGAGCGACCGTCTGTGAAATTAGATGATGCTTGAGGAAAAAGCGGTGTGACTGATTGTTGTGATAAAGTGGATTCGGGAGGAAGATACACTGTCAATGTGAAATTCGAGTATGCTGAAAGTGGCCTAACATAGAAGATGAAATCGGAAAGGGTTGCATCTCCCTCAGGAGTAGGACCAGCTTCGGATTGCAGATCAGTCATTCTAAGGAGTAGATGAATCCAAATGGAATCATCAACAGCTAGAGGTGTTTCAAGCTGAATAGTAACTGTAGAATAGCGCTCCTGGATGTTGAGCGTAGCAGGTATAGGAATATCATCAACCTGTGAAGAATCAAGATACACTTGTACCGAGTCAATACGAATACTGATGCTTGAGATGGGATTCAATCCATGATTAACTGCTTGAGCAGAAAACTCCACATTGGTTGTACCATTTGTGTTTAGTCTGGTAGCGATAGAAACAGGGTCAAAGACTACATCCTCGGACTGGAGAACATATCCTTCTCCTTGAGTAGTGAATAATGGTATCACTATTAGGAGGGATAGTAGAATGAGGGGGATGTATCGGCGCTGCATTTTTTCGGTAACTCCAGTCATCATCGCATCATTAAAGCATCAATCATTATCAATTAGGCATTTCAGTTATGTACAAAAATGGATTGGTAGTGAGTCTCGGAGTCAACTCACTACCAATGTTTACTTCCTCTTCAACCCAACCGCTATTGCTAGAATACCTACAATCCCGATTCCCAACAAGAGTAGGTAGTCAGTGTTGACCTGAGAAGGAGGAGCTTGAGATTCGTACACACCTATTGATGGATCATGAAGCAGACTTCCTCCATCAAAATGTGGATACGAGAGATATACCGAGAGACCGGTACCAATAGGCACATAGGATGCAGCGACTTCAACTGATTCTGTTTCACCGCCAGGCCAAGTAATGGTAGCGGTATCTAACCATTTGAAGAAACCACTAGCGACTTCAGTTTCGACATCTACAAAGTCGATTTGTTGAACATTGGTATTGTTCATTCTCTGAAATCGTGTTTCGTTACCGCCTGGTGTTGACCAGTTCATATTGGAGTTACATGAAACATTACGAAATTGTTCTCGTGTCTGGTACATGAACTGCATCCTATTCTGAGGATCGCTTGCCATATCTTCTCGAAGAATGGTCTCGATAGCAACGCTGGTGTCTTCGGATGAGAATGGAAAGTTGCCAATCTCAATATCCATCTTTAGTTCTGAGACTGCGTCTACCACATATGTAGCTTTAACGCCTTCGTCATCTGTAACACTACCCTCATAGTCGTTAAGATAGATGTGAGCCCAGATTTGAAGTGTAACATTTTCAAATCGATCAGAAGCTTGAATGCTCTGATTGTGCATATGACCCTGTCCGGGGCTACCAGGTTGTCCTGGGCCCACAGGGTCCCCTCCACCAGTTATTGAACCACCTTTGGTGTATTTCAACCACACTTCTGTTGTTATGCCATCCTCGGTGACCGTGCCTGTTTGAACAGTCCACTCGTATGATGCAAGAGGGGCGTGATAGAGAATCTCATCAGATTGAAACGCTCCATCTCCATTAGAATCTTCAAACTCAATCAGCGTGACATATTGAGCCAAAAACTTCGCATAGGAACCATTATCGTCATTAGCAAACCAAAAATGGAACATAGGCATCTCGCCGCTTGACATGATAGTGATAACATCTGTATTGATCCAGACGGATCCTTCGCTATCACGTTGCGGGTCTTGCATCATATGTCCAGAGCCTTGCATATCACCCTGGGCGCTAACTGTAATCACAAGGGGTTGTGTAAGGAAGAGCGAAAGCAAGATTGTAAGAAAGACTGTTCGTGAATGTTTCAGTAGTGGTCACCAAAATAGAATGCGAATCATCTATTTATAATGACAATTTTAGAGTATAGGAAGCTGGAGGGGTCTAGAAGAGTTATGCGGGTCCTTTCGGTAAAAAGAGATTTTATGGATGCTTTGAATTCTTATCTACAGACGAATTAATCTTGCTGTTACGGGGATTCAGTTTATTAACCCTCACGCAGAGAGCTAGATGGGGATAGAAGTAACATTGTCCGCAGAAACAGAAGACTACACCGAGCACGATTGGTACCAGCAAGGTCGCATTCGTGAAAAAATGGGTGACACGGAGGGAGCTCTTAAAGCATACTCAGAATCATTAAAGATAAATCCAGAATACCAAGAAGCGTGGTACTACAAAGCACTATTGCTGTACAAATTAGGGAAGCTTGACGAATCACTTGTATGTGCTAAGAAAGCAATGGAACTGAAACCTTCTTGGGAAAAACACATTCGTAAAAACATGCCAAACCTTAAGCTATAGGAAACTCTCTCTACTTCAGAGCATCAGAGGATTCTGGAAAGAGTAGAACATAGACAGCTTGGTTGAGAGTCATAATACTGCGATTGACCCATTCCATGACCATGTCAACATTGTCCTTTGAAGAGATCTCTGCAAGAGCATTGAGTGTTGGTAGCTTGCATTCCTCGATACCAAGAAGTTCTTCGATTGTACGAACCATTATCATTTGTCGTGCATCAAGGCTTGTCTGTGTCAGCCAGTATAGGACGTTATCCTTTACTTCCGCAGATGTACCACTATCTGCAGCTACAGAATTGATAGTTCCAGATACGCGGGATACTGCTTCTTTATCCTGTAATTCTTGAAGCTCATCCTTGATCAGAGTAACAATTGCAGCTGTGTTCTCTGGACTAGCTTTGAGCATGTCAACTAGGTCTGAGCGAGCCTTCATAGGTCCGTCAAATTCATTCTTACCGCTCAATATACTCAGGTCTCCTATACTTCTGTGGTAGCAATAGTGATGTCTTGTAAATGGCTAATAACCATTGTTCGGAGGTAATACATCGGATGCTAACTACAGGAATGCCTCTAGTTCAGAAACAGATTCAATGACCTTGAGAGGTCGAGATGCTTCACCGTATTTTGAAACAGCCTTCTCAAGATCACCACCTCGATTATTGACCCAGATAGCGTCCATACCTACTGATGTTGCTCCAAAGATATCTGCATAGTATTCATCACCAACAAAGAGCGCTTCATGGGCTGAAACCTCAAGGCAGTCCAACACGTGTTGAAATGGTGCAGGACTCGGTTTGAATGTCTTGACATCCCCTCCGTCAACTAGGCATTGAAAGAAGTTAGTCAGTTTGAGTTTGTTGAGGATAATATGGAGATGTTTCTCGAAGCTGTTTGTAATAACTCCAAGTTGCATGCCATTACCTTGAAGTTTGAGTAGGAGAGATTCAACTCCGGGATATACTTTGGAATTCTCCACGTGTAACCATCTGAATAGCCGAGTAGCTTCTTCAAGTAGACCAGAGTCAGCCTCCAGATCCACTGCTTGCAGTGATTCCATTATTGCGCGCTTGACAACATCATATGGTGTCCTGTACTCAGCTCCTTCAACTATCTCCTTGATACCCTTTCGATAGTTTATGATGAGGTTGTTTAGATACTCCTCTCCAATCGAGTCAACATCATCAGTGATTTTTTCCAATAACCACATTGATGCTTGGAGGGGATACCTCTGAGTATCTGTCAGTGTGGAATCCAAATCAAATACTATAGCCTTGTAGCGGCTCAGACGGAAGCCACTTTCGTCCAGCATTACCCACCCTTTCCAAGATAGATCCCCTTGGGATCCAGTTTATGCATGATGTCTATCTGCTCTTGTGTTGGTTCAGGAGTTGTTGGAACATCATCTGGAACTATCAGGTCGAACATGATATTCTCAAGAACATCATTGACTGTGAAACCGGGATGAACAGACTTCAAACGAATCTTCAGGGTCTCTGGTTCAAAGTCAAACTGACACATATCAGTGATAACAACCTCTGGACCATTACCAACAAGAGACCATTTCTCGCGAGACCCTGGACCTTCAAGATGTCCGGGACTGGTCATATAATCAAGCTTCTTCACGAATTTCCTCTTATCGTGTGCCATCATGATGATGAGTCGCTTCGCGGATGAAGCGATATCGTTACCACCACCACTTCCAGGTAGTTTCACTTTGGGTGCATCGTAAGGACCAATGTAGCTTGTATTGAGATTCCCATACTCATCAATCTGAGCTGCACCCAAGAAGCCAACATCAATTCGCCCACCTTGTAGAAGGAAACCAAGGGTCTCAATGAGCCCAATGGCTGCAGAGCATCCCAGGTAATATCTTGTATCTGCAACAGATAGTGGTACTTCTGCAGGTTTCGCATCAATGAATCCAGCTTCAGAGATTAGATTAGATCTAGGAGCATGCGACTCTTTCGCAAGCAATGCAGCTAGCAGGGGCATACCTGTTCCACCAAATACGTTCTCACCATCGCGTACGTGACTAGATGCACAAGCAATTAGAAATTCTGTCTTAGTGTATTCAACCATGATTAGTACCCCCTTGGTTTCTGGGCTCGAATCTCTTTGAGTCGATTCTCTCCACCGATAAGCTCGAGATATTCTTCATGATTCTCAACACCCAGAATGTATTCGTTCAAGTATTCTTGCCAGGTCTCTTCCTGTCGTGTCGCCTTATGGAAGAGTTGAAGATGTTCAAGATCATAATCGTAGTAATTGTGGCACATCATAGGATGCGCAGCAAATGGTAGCTTCACAATGTAGTCAACATACATTGCAGGAATCTTTGTCTGGTCAGGATTGGTTCTGACTTCTTCTTCATCAATAAACTCCTCTGCAAGCACAATCAGTTTCTTTCCACACCGAGACCCTTCAATATCCTCGCCAACTATACCATCGATTTGGGCATTTCCAGTCTTGTCGACTCGTTGGACATGGACTATGCTGAAATCAGGTTTTACAGATGGAACAAGTGTAATCTTGTCACCAGTGAAAGGACAATCGATTACTTTCAATTTCCCTTCTCCGCGATATCGGCGAAGTTTGACCATATCGGTTCCCATCATACTTCGAAGGGGCATGAAAGGTACATTCAGTGCGCCTCCAAGAAGTCGGAGTGCCATTGCCAAGTTCGTATAGTCTTCAACCTGAAGTTTTCCTTCCGCAACTCGTCTCCTAATATTATTGGAGAGACCCAATGCTTCTATTGCTGAGAAGGCAATCTCATATCTTGAAGCTACTCCTGCACCTGCCATGATCTCTAGGTCTACCTCGGACCCACATGTGTAGACTGTGATGTCGCGTTTCTTCTGCCTAACAAGTTCATGTGAGATGGCTATTGGTGCTCGTTGATACCCAAATCCGCCCCAGAAGAGTCCAGCACCATCAGGAATCTTCTTGACTGCTTCTTCGAGAGTTAACAGCTTGTCATTTACTTCTGGCTCTGCCATATACTACACCTATATCGAT
>JAEOST010000752.1 GCA_016840245.1 Candidatus Thorarchaeota archaeon | reverse complement strand
TGTCCTGAGGACCACCGCAAGGATCCAGTCCCTAAGACAAAGACAACTCGTGGTGGGGTTGGCTATACGATGCCAAACTCCTATGTCATTGGCTATCGCTACTCTGAGATGGGTTACACTACAGTTGTGGAACCAGCACTACCCGCACTCAAAGGTCTAGGTAGCTGGGAGGAGCTTGAGGATGTGCCGTGTCTTGACAATGCACTTCTACCACTCTTTTGCAATAGCATGATCACTTTCAACTACGTAAAGGAGAAGGATATCAGTGGCCTTGCAGGTTACATTGCGTGGATTCTACGTGAGGTGGGCGGCCTAGGTGTGAAAGTCGTGAATCCGGGTGGCACCTATGCTTGGGCACATGGTAGAAACATACGAGAACTTGATACCGAGGTTCCGGATTGGGGAATAACCCCTCGTGAGATCATACGCGGACTTGTCGAAGCCACAGAATCACTTGGGCTACCTCATTGCCTTCACTACCACCCCCAAAATTTGGGAAAACCTGGTAACATAGCAACAACTATCGAACAACTAGATGCAATCAAGGACATCAAGGGTCATAGTGGTCGAAAGCAAATCATGCATCTCACACATATGTCGTTTGAGAGTCTTGATATATTTGAAGACGAGAAGGCAAAACCAGACTGGAAGTGGGTTGCATCTGGAGGGCTCAAGTTAGCAGAATATATGAATAAGAACGACCACTTTACAGCTGATATGGGTCAGATTACGTTTGGACCTGCAACAACAATGACTGGTGATGGACCATTTCAGTATACATTGTGGCAAGCTACTAAAGGAAAATGGGCAAACATCTGTGTGGATGTTGAAATGCCAGGTGGTGCAGGCGTAGTACCTTACGTCTTTGATCCGAAGTCACCAGCCAATGCAGTGCAGTGGGCAATACCTCTTGAGTTCGCGCTGAGTGTGAATGATGTCTGGAGGGTCATCATGTCAACAGACCATCCCAACGCCGGCCCATTCACAAAGTATCCTCTGGTCATCTCGTGGCTGATGAGTAAGAAGCAACGTGATATCTGGCTTGAGAAGGTTCACAAGTTCGCCACTGAGCGATCAACACTTGCAGACATTGAGCGTGAGTGGAGCCTATATGAGATTGCTATCACAACTAGAGCAGCTCCCGCAAAGATTCTGGGAATGCATAATGTGAAGGGTCATCTAGGTATAGGCGCAGATGCAGACGTCACTGTCTATGACCTTGACCCAACTAAAGGTAACCTTGCAGATGATCCAGAGAAGATCATCAAGGTCTTTGGACAAGCCTATATGACCATCAAGGCCGGTGAGCAACTGGCTAAGAAGGGCAAGATCGGTAAGACTCCTACTGGAAAGGTCTGGACTATCCATCCTGAGCTCCAAGACGCACTCTGGGACAGGATGAACAAGGAACTTGAGAAGATGATGAATGAGTGGTATGCACACTCAGTCCACAACTATGCAGTTCCTGACAGATATCGGGAGCATCTAGAGAAGAAGGTCAAGATAGACTCCACGAATGTGTCTGCCTAAAGTATCCAGAGATGCACTGGTTCTTTCCATGAGTGGGTAGAAGGAATAAGAAATCCGGCATGTGCTGGTGTCAATCTTATGTTATTTCCAGAATTGAGTATGTCACCAAATTTTGGAGTTACTCCAGATGGAAAATGAATTCGATAATATCAAAGATACTGTGCAGCTGTATTTCGATGCTGTGACAAATAGAACCTATGAGAGTATTCTCGAATCCTGGCATCCTGAGGCACGAATGAGTTTCATACGTGAAGGAGAGATTGATTCTGTACCAAGATCATTCTGGGAGAATTACTGTAAGCAACCTATACCAGAAGATCAGAAGGGCACATGTGAATTGCTCTCAGTTGATATAGCAGGGAACGCCGCTGTAGCACGAACCAGATTGACAAGGGAAACTCCTACATCTACTATGGTCTATACTGATTATCTCACACTACTCCGACAAGAAGATCGAAAATGGTTGATAATCAGCAAATCATTCCATGTAGACACAACCCAAAAGGATGCATAATCACTAAGGAGGTCCACGATTTACTATGAACCTCTTATGATTTTTTCATCGGGAAATGGTTCTCTGATGAGGGGATGACTTCCTCGACTACCTTCGAAATGATGCCATGTGTGGATGTGCGGGATGAGTGCACTGATGATCTTGTTTTCAGCCTTCTTTAGGTGTTCCTGATAGGTTGTTCGAGGAATTCCAATTTTAACCGATATAGTCTGAAGATTAGATTCTCTCGGCATCTTGTAGTATCCATTTGCGTAGGCTGTGAGGAGTGCATCCGATTGCTTGTCTGTCAATTCACTAAAAATTGCATCAGTGGTGAGAGTCATAGAACTTGTTGTAAATCCCTTGAATGGAACTTTGCGTAAAATCCATGGCACGAAGCTTCTTTCCTGTAAGACCTCTAGCAATCTATTGATATCCTCATGGCAAAGGACAACGACCTTATGATATTGCCAACCTCCATTGTACATAACAGGACCGATTGGCAAAATATCGAGGTCTGCCATGCATTGATCTAGAATCTCACTAACTGTACATGGTGTTCCTTTTGAAATCAGGTATCCCCCATTATCGTGGAAGCCTGAAACAACAACATGATCAAGATTGGTGGCTTCGTAGAAAGCGTCTGAACAATCCTCTCCATCTTTGGGAACAATCTCAATGATTTCCCTGTCAAGCATCCTCCAAACAATTATTTTTGCGGATTTGTGATTGAATGATAACTCGCCTAAAGTGCAGTTGTGTCTGATTTTGAATTCCAACTCGTATACTGGCATACGTTGACAACTCACGATTTACTATTATTTCATGAGCCGGCATATGCCGAAATTATTCTTTGGTTCAACGCTATGATTCTGTTGGTCGTTATTTCATTTGATAATAGGCTGAGCCTAGTTCAAACTCGATCTTTTTTTCTGATTCACATACTTTGTATAAGATATTGAGCCCAATACATAATCTCATAAGTAGATTCCCGCATTGATAGGATGCAGGAAGAACACGATAGAGCTGCTTTTCATATTGGTTTCTTTGAGGATTTATTCCAACATAGCACTCCACGGAAGATCACGCTAATTTTGTAAGACCTGTTATTCTCAAGTGAGAGTATGTACAATGAGTTACAACGATAGAGAGCCTGTTGAGGCTACTGTGGCTGAATTGAAGCCACGAATGAAGAATGTCACCATTTCCTTCAAGGTTATGGAGACTGGCGAAGAGCGCGAGGTGTCCTCCCGTGATAGTGGGGATAGCCATCGTGTACTGGATGCTGTGGTTGGCGATTCAACCGGGATTGTTGCTGTACCCCTTTGGGATGCAAATATCGACAATGTAACGGTCGGATCTACATATACGCTGAAAAATGGTTACACTGGTTTATTCAGGGGTAATCTAAGACTGAACATTGGTAGATACGGAGAGCTTTCTGAAGCCGAGGATGACATTGAAGAAGTCAACATGGACGTTGATATGTCTGCTGAGGAACACGAAGACACCAGACGTCGTAGAGACTATGGCGGCGGTGGTCGTGGTGGTGGCGGTGGCTACGGTGGCGGCGGCAGAGGCGGCGGCTATGGTGGCGGCGGCGGTGGCGGAAGAGATAGACGTGGTGGTGGCGGTGGCTACGGTGGTGGCGGCCGGGACAGACGACGCTATTAGAAGTCACTTACAACCGAATTAAGCTAAGGTAACTACTAACAGTTACAACGACGGGCAATCGTCTAAGAATGCTCGTCACACTCTTTCTTTTATGATCTAGCAATTCTAGTGATTTCCTTGTTTCGGTGTTGATTCAGAGAAAAGGTCAAAATCAAATACGTTGAAGCATTAGCCAAGTGATATCACATGGACTCACAGAAAGACTTGAGACATGGATACGAAGGTATCGGTGAGTTCTATGATTTATTTGCCAGCAATGATGATATCCCATTCTATATTGAACTAGCTAAGCAGCAGGGATCTCCCATTCTAGACATAGCTGCTGGCTCATGTCGTGTTTCTATTGAACTGGCTCGTGAAGGATTCGAGGTGTGGGCTCTTGAGAAATCACCCTCTATGTTATCTGCTGCTAGGAAGAAACTGCAAGAAGCTCCTTCAGAGATTTCTCAACGAGTTACTCTTGTTGAGGGTGATATGTCTGACTTTTCACTCGATGAGAAGTTTGCCTTGGTCATTATACCAGCATCCTTCGGACATGCATTGACTACAGAGGAACAACTCTCCACTCTGAGATGCATCAACGACCACATTCAAGACGATGGGCTCTTTGTTCTAGACCTCTACACCAATGTCTTGCATCTAGATAAGACTGGGTTCAAAGATGCTTCTGCTAATCTTCCTGATGGACGCATTGTCACACGTTCAGGTAAGATTACAGTAGATATGACAGAACAATTGATGAGAATAGATCTCACTTATCACGTTACACACATTGATGGTAAAGAAGAAGCAATTCAGGTCTCATCCGGGACCGCTGTGATAGGCAACAAAGAAACAGCCCATCTTCTAAGACTGACTGGACTGCAGGTCGAGACGGAGTTTGGAGGATATGATAGGAGTCCGTATACAACGGACTCTGGCCGACGTATACTACTCCTACGAACTTGAATTCTTACATACCAATTATCGGTTCGAGAACGGGTACTCCGACAAGTCCGGCCATTCTCTTGTATAACTCAAGGTACTGATGGCCTCTCACAGTGACTATGTAGACTTTCGCTCTACCATCAATTTCCTCTTCAAGTAGACCTCTCGCCATAAGGTCTGAAATACTATCCTTAGCTCTGTCCACAGGCATATTTGTAGATCTGGCTGCACGGGTCAATGGACAACGGCCATAGATATAGATGACACGAATGAGTTCGGCGTAGATATCATAACGAGTCCGTTTGATTCGCTCCTTCTTACGTGATCTCTTTGCATTCGGAGAAGACACCTGTTGGTGCGAGTTGCTAGAGGTTGACTGTGCGATGATAAACACCACCCAAGATCCTTCTCTAATCAAGCCCCTCTGGGGCTGGGAGTTGATCCACTTTTCGTGGCTCGCTTTTGAACTCGACACCATCTTCAGCTTCAAAACTCTCTGTATAGAGTACTTCACCCTCTACAATGACCTTGCGCTCGAGGTATATAGTTCGACCATAGATGTTCTTGACACGGGATCTTTCTTCTATGCGAATATCGCCACCATAGAGTGTTCTTGTCCTAGCTCGCTCACGGATGAGGATATTCTCAGATTCGACAAATCCTGTAATTTCACCACGTTGGCCTAATCTTAGACCATCTGTTGCTTTGATATATGTGGCTTCAATTCGACCACCTACAATGATTCGATAGGTGTTGATTTTACCTTCAACTATGACAGTTCCACCAACTTTGATTTTCTTATCACATGATAGGTCTCCTTCAACTGTCACTTTTCCACCGACATCCAAGTCACCATCTAGATGGAGGTCTCCTTCAGATAGGACTGAACCTCCTACATCAATTGTCTTACCTCTAGATGGTCCACCGAGTTTCACAGTTCCACCAACATCAATCTCGCCGAACTCAACTCCACCTTCAGTCTTGAAAGATCCACCAACATCGACTCTTTCGACTCTTGACCCTTCACCGGCAGTCACAGATCCGCCTACATCAATTGAGCCGACTACTGATCCTGGACCTACACGAGTTGACCCACCAACATCGATTTCTTCAACTTCAACTGCTCCAGAGGCTTTGAATGATCCACCGACATCGACTTTTTTGACAGTTCCATGGCTGACTTTTCCTGAGCCACCTGCTGATATCCTGCCAGACTGAATTCTACCTTCAACAACTACTGAGCCGCCTCCATCAAGGCTTTCGACAATTGCATCACCTTGGACCTTAACAGAACCGCCACCTGCGAGCTTTTGTGCCTCTGCGTTTCCGCCAACTTTGACTGATCCTCCTGCCCTAGCCACAGTACACTTGAGGTCCTTGCCAATCTTCACTGATCCACCACCTTCAAATGTTCGTCCAGTTGCTGAACCTCGGACTCTCAATGATCCTTTCTTCACAGTTGCATCAGTTTCAAGTGTAAGGTTTCCCTCAATGGTTATTGAGTCTCGAGTCTTACCTTCTAAGCTACGTGCAACAAGACTACCTTCGAAGATTGTTTCTCCCCAAACTCGTACATCGCCAGTGACTGTGATTGTGTCACCCTGTTGGGGTCGTATCACTTCGCATTCTCTTAATTCGAGATCGCCCTCAACATTTCCGAGTTCGAGCAATCGTTCATCTCTAAATTCTGTCATTGCTTTTCAACCTATAATTGTGGGTTGTTTCTATGTATAATGGCTGAAAATTACTATATAAAGCGGAACCACAAAATGGGGTCACAATATGTTACTAGCTAAATTCTTCAATATTCTGTCCTAAAATGCTACTTTGAGTCTTACTTTTCAACCACTGGTCTCAGGCTCTCTTTGAACTTCACCTTGATGAGAATAACGATAAACGACAAAGCTACAACCTCTATCAGTCCTGCAACCATGAATGCCATGAAGATATCTGCAATAAGTACGAAGTATCCAAAGACTAGAGGTCCTATAGTGACGCCAATATTTCCTGCGAAATTGAAGAGACCCATTGCCATTGCTGAATCCTCGGGCTCAGTAGAATCACCAATAAGTGCTAGTGAGGCCGGAGCTGTGATCCCTGACAATACGCCAAGAAGAACTAGGCCTAGTAATAGAGGCACAAATCCGTTCTCACCTACAAAACCAAGTATTGCCAGAATGATTCCATAGGGTAGGCTTCCTGCAATAAGTAATGGATATCGACCATACTTGTCAGAGAGCTTGCCCATTGGATATTGAAGAATTATGAATGGTGTTGCGAATATTGCTAGTGCCATTCCTCTCAGGGATTCGGATAGGAATAGAACATTCGTGATGAAAAGAGGGAGTGCTATGAGAATGAATCCCATATGCAACCGGTCAACAAAGTTGAATGTAATTGGAATCGTTAGTTTAGGATACCTCTTTGCCACAGACAGACTTTGGACTAATGAGGGCCTTGCTTTGGTAATCGTTGGATCACGTAGTCCAAGGGCTGCTAAGATGAGAACCAAGACATTCAGCATTGCTGCTGTGTAATAGGGTATGAACAAACCTATTTCAGAAATTATTCCTCCCAACGCCGGTCCTGCACCAAATGACAAAGCCAGCAGAGCTCCAAAGACACCCATGTTCTTTCCGCGACTCTTAACTCCGGAGTAATCTAGAGCGAGAGTCATGAATGTCTGCCATGCTATCACTGTGAATGCTCCCTGAAGAAACCTGTAAATGAGGAGCATCGGATATGATAGCGTGGTTGTCATCAACAAATAGAATACGACTGAACCAGAGGTTCCAATTAGGACGAATACCCTTCTTCTTGACCATCTATCAGAAAGTGTACCAGTTATTATGCCAAATATCAAGTAAGCAGAGTACAACATTGTGTCAAAGAGCGAGTACTCAAATTCAGTAATCGTAAATCTAGCATCTAGGAACTCGGGTTGATTGACATGAAGGAGAGCCGCGGCTGTTATTGTCAAAAATGTGAGAATGCCAATGAAGAGGATTTTCCTCATATTGTTGGACTCGGTAGCTCCTTCTACTTCAATTACGGTGGCATCCATTCATCCGTTCCCCTTGAAACTAATTCCTAAAGTTATCTTCAATCCGCATCGAAAGTTGTTTTATAAACTGCGATTGAGGAAACTATGGTTAAGTCGCTTCTTGTAGGCTTGACATCTGTTAGAATAGGCTATACTACATACCAATGATTGGGTCTGGAACTGGAATCCCCACAAGTCCTGCCATTCGTTTGTACAGCTCCAAATACTGGTGCCCCCGGACAGTTACTTTGTAGACACGCATTCCATCATCATCCTCTTCTTCTAAGAGACCCCTCTCTTTTAATTCTGTGATGCTCTGTTTAGCTCTATCGACTGGCATGTTGGTTGAACGCGCTGCGCGAGTGAGTGGACAATAACCATAGATGTAGATGACCCTGATTAGCTCTGCATAGATGTCATAGCGGGTTCGTTTAATTCTCTCTTTTTTCTTCTTCTTGGCCATTCCAACTCTTCCAAATGTTGAGACCCCTTCCTTACATAAAAAGTCAATGAAAAGTGCTGTATTTACCTATCTGACTATCCACAAGCAATCCTTATG